>JAWVCV010000260.1:0-6696 GCA_033858115.1 Gaiellaceae bacterium | reverse complement strand
CTTCCGTCCGGTACGTACGGCGCGAGCGTCTTCAGCGTCCGGGGGACGTTCGACGACTGCCGGCGCCTCGAGCGGGAGCTCGAGCACCTCTTTCCGTGGGGCTTCCTCGAAGGGAACCTGCACCCGTTCGCGGTCGAGGGAATCAAGACGATCGCGTACGAGATCGCGGAGCAACTCGGCTGGGAGCTGCCCGACGCGGTGGTCGGCCCGGTTGCGTCCGGGATGCTCTTCGCCAAGCTTGCGCAGGGGTTCGTCGAGCTTGGCGATCGCGGCCTCGTGATCGACGAGCCTCCGCGGATGTACGGGGCGCAGCCCGGCGGCTGCCCGCCGGTCGCCGCCGCCTGGGCCGACGAGCGTCCACCCTCGCGGGTGACGCCGAACACGGTCGCCCGCTCGCTGGCCGTCGGCGATCCGAGCTACGGCGAGCTTGCGCTCGGTGCCGCGCGCATGTCGGGCGGCTCGATCACCGCCGTGCCGGAGGAGTTGATCGAGTCGAGCACCAAGCTGCTGGCCGAGAACTCGGGCGTCCTCGCGGATCCGGCCGGCGGGGTCGCATTCGGGGCGCTCGTCGAGCTCGTCCGCTCGGGGGCGATCGCGCCCGGCGAGCGCGTGGTGCTCGTCGTCACGGGCAGCGGCATGAAGCCGAGCGGCCACGACTCGTCCTACCCCGCCCGGCAGATCGAGGCGGACGCCGACGACTTTCTCGCGGCCCTCGGCGTCGGCCGCGGCGAGAGCTAGCGCGTGCGCGAGCTGCGGGCCGTGCTGCGAACCGCTCCGGGGACGAGCCAGTTCGTGCCGAACTTTCGCATCTCCCGGATGATCGGCAAGAGCGCCCGCCCCTTTTCCGTCAACTGATACTCGACGCGCGGAGGGGACTCGGGATAGCTGTGCCTGGCGACGACGCCGGCCTGCTCGAGCGTGCGAAGACGGTCGACGAGAGTTCGCGTGCTCATGCCCTCGCAGACGCGTTCGAGCTCCCGGAACCGGCGCGTGCCGCCGCCGAGCTCGTGGATCAGCAGAGGCGTCCACTTCGCGGCGACGATCTCCCCGGTGGACGAAACCGCGCTGCGCGCCAGGTCGACGTCCTCGAGCTGCTGTGTCTTCATCCCGTGAATTGCCTCCGTGTCAGCGGGCGGGCGAGATCGCTCGCCAGGGGGTCACGATGAGCTTCGGCAGCGACTTTACTCCTCCGCAAAGTTCCCGCAAGGGCGTTCGTGCAAACGGCAAGGCTGTAGGGGATACAGCCGCTTGACAAAGTAAAGCATCAACGCCAGACTGTGACGGATGCCGACCGTAGCCCGGATCTCGCGTCTTGACGGCGCCGCCGCCTCCCCGTCCGGGTCGACCGGCCTCATCCTCCTGATTCTCCCCCTCTAGGGGGAGTAGCGACCACGCGCCGCACAGGGCGCACACGCCCACACTGGACGCCACAGGTCCGCCCGTGATTGCCGCGGGCGCATCAAGGAGGAACACGTTGAGCTCTCGCAGGATCACAATCTTCGACACGACGCTTCGAGACGGCGAGCAGGCGCCGGGAATCGTTCTGCGCCCCGACGACAAGGTCGAGATCTCGACGCACCTCGAGCGGCTCGGCGTGGACGTGATCGAGGCCGGCTTCGCGGCCTCGTCCCCCGGTGACTTCGAAGGCGTCCGCGCAGTCGCGCAGGCCGCCAGGAACGTCACCGTCGCCTCGCTCTGCCGGACGAGCTCGACCGACGTCGACGCCAGCGCCGCCGCGCTCGCCGACGCCCCGCGTTCTCGCGCCCACATCTTCATCGCTACGAGCGAGCTGCACATGGCCAAGAAGCTCCGGATGACGCCCGACGAGGTCGTGGCCAGGACGAAATCGTCGGTCTCCCAGGCGGCAGCGACGATGGACGAGGTCGAGTTCTCCTGCGAGGACGCGACCCGCTCGGACACCGAGTTCGTGGCTCGGGTCTGCCGCACGGCGATCGAGGCCGGAGCGACCACGATCAACCTGCCGGACACCGTCGGCTACTCACTCCCGGCCGACTACGCGGACTTCCTCTGGCGTGTGCGCCGGAGTTGCCCCGAGCTCGACGGCGTGGTCCTGTCGGCGCACTGCCACGACGACCTCGGCCTCGCCGTCGCGAACTCGCTCGCGTCGATCGACGCGGGCGTGACGCAGATCGAGTGCACGATCAACGGGATCGGCGAGCGCGCGGGGAATGCGGCGCTGGAGGAGATCGTGATGGCGATTCGGGTACGCGGCGAGGCGCTGCAGGCCCATACGGGCGTCGTACCGGCCCGCATCAACGCGACCTCGCGGCTCGTCGAGCGGCTGACCGGCTCGCCGGTGCCCCCGAACAAGGCGATCGTGGGTGCGAACGCGTTCGCCCACGAGGCCGGCATCCACCAGGACGGCATGCTCAAGGACGTCGACACGTACCAGATCATCGATCCGGCAGAGCTCGGCCTCGCGATGACGCTGCCGCTCGGCAAGCATTCGGGCCGCCATGCCTTCTCGCGCGCCTGCGCCGACGCAGGGATCACACTCGAAGAAGACGAATTGAAGCTGGCCTTTGCCCGCTTCAAGGCACTCGCCGACGACGGGCGGGCAATGACGATCCACGAGCTGTTCCAGGAGGTGACCGTTTCGTGAGCGCCTATTCGATCGCCTGCCTGGCAGGCGACGGCATCGGACCGGAGGTGATGGCTCAGGCGAGCCGCGGCATGAGCGCCGCCGCCCGGATGCACGGCTTTGCCCTCGATGAGGAGCATGTTCCTTTCGGCGCAGACGCCACGATGAGGGTCGGTCACCCCTTCCCTGTCGCTTCGCGCAACGCGGCGCTCGCCGCAGACGCGATTCTGGCCGCCACCATCGACCGGACGCTCCTGCAGGCTCTGGAGAGCGAGCTCGACCTGCGGGCGGCGGTGATGCGGGCCCGGCTGCGTGGGGATGCGGTCACGGTCTTCGCGCCGCTTCGCTCCGGCAACTGGGAGTGGACGCTCGAGCGTGCGGCCACGGCGGCTCACTCCAGCCGTGGGCACCTCACGCTCGTGGGCAGCGAGGACGGCTGGGCCGCCGAGGCGGCCACGGCCTCCGGGCGCGACCACGGCCTCGGCGTCACCCACCTCTCGACGCGACGCGCGATCCGCGCCCTCGTGTCGAGCCCCGACGCCTTCGACGTCGTCGTCTGCGACCTGCCGCTGCTCGTGCCGCTGGCCGAGCTCGCCTGGTGCCTCGACAACCGGCGCGTGCTTGCCTGGGGGAGGCTCGCCGGCAGCGGCCCGGGCGTCTTCGGGCCGAGCCACGGAACGGCTGTCGACATCGCAGGCCAGGGAGTCGCGGATCCGAGCTCGATGCTGCTCGCGGCCGCGCTGATGCTCGGTGAGGGGCTCGGTGAGCGCGGCGCCGCCGCGACCCTCTCCTCAGCGGTCTCCTACGTGCGCGGCAAGAGCGGCCTCCGCGCCGCCGGCACGGTGTCGATGACCCAGGAGCTGACCGACGCCGTGCTCGCCCGGCTGCCTCAGTCGCACTCCAACGCCGAGTTCTTCACGGAGGCGGTCTGATGCGCATGAACGGCGCGGACGCGCTCCTGCGCTCGCTCGAGGCCGAGGGCGTCGACACCGTCTTCGGCATTCCGGGCGGGGCAATCCTGCCGACCTACGACGCGCTCGCCCGTGGCACCTCGATCCGGCACGTGCTGGCCCGCCACGAGCAGGGAGCGGGACACATGGCCCAGGGCTACGCGCGCGCCTCGGGCCGCACCGGCGTCGCGTTCGCCACGTCGGGCCCCGGCGCCACGAACCTCGTGACGCCGATTGCGGACGCGTGGATGGACTCGACGCCGCTCGTCTGCGTCACCGGCCAGGTCCGTTCGCAGCTGATCGGCACCGACGCCTTCCAGGAGTGCGACATCACGGGGATCACGATCCCGATCGTCAAGCACTCGTGGCTCGTCCAGGACGTGGACGAGCTGCCGCACGCGATCAAGGCCGCCTTCCACGTGGCGCGCACGGGGCGCTGCGGCCCGGTCCTCGTCGACATCCCGCGCGACATCCAGGAGGCGGAGCTCGACTTCGCCTACCCCGACGACGTCGACCTGCCCGGCTGGCGCCCGGCCGCCAGTGTGAACGCCAAGCAGGTGCGCTCGGCGGCGCAGGCGATCGCGGACGCGCAGCGGCCGGTGCTCTACGTCGGCGGCGGCACGCTCAACGCGGAGGCCTGCGACGAGCTCCGGCGGCTGGCCGAGGTCTGGCAGCTGCCGGTCGTGACGACACTGATGGCCAAGGGCGCCTTCCCGGAGACGCACGAGCTGCACTTCGGCTGGCCCGGCATGCACGGCGCGAAGTGGTCGAACTGGGCGATGAACAAGTGCGACGTTCTCATCGCCGTCGGCGCGCGCTTCGACGACCGGGTCACCGGCAAGCTCTCCGCGTTCGCCCCCGGCGCCTCGGTCGTGCACCTCGACGTCGACGCCGCCGAGATCGGGAAGCTGCGACGCGCGGACATCCCAGTCGTGGGCCCGCTGAAGCAGATCCTCGCCGAGCTCGCGGTCGCCCTCCAGGAGCTCGCAGCCGGGGGGACCGAGTCGAAGACCGCGCCCTGGCTCGCCCAGCTCGCTGCCTGGCGGGAGGAGTTCCCGCTTCGCTACGGAGAGGAGCGCGACCTGCTCAAGCCGCAGCAGGTGCTCGAGTCGCTGCAGGCGCTGACCGCCGGTCGCGACGACGTGATCTGGACGACCGGGGTGGGGCAGCACCAGATGTGGGCGATGCAGTACCTGCTCTGCGACCGCCCCCGCAGCTTCATCACCTCGGGCGGCCTCGGGACGATGGGCTACGGGCTCCCCGCAGCGGTGGGCGCCAAGGCGGCGCGTCCGGACGCGACCGTCGTCTGCGTCGACGGCGACGGCTGCTTCCAGATGACCTCCCAGGAGCTCGCGACCTCGGTCACGGAGAACCTCCCGATCGTCGTCGTGATCGTCAACAACGGCTACCTCGGGATGGTCAGGCAGTGGCAGGACATGTTCTTCGAGGAGCGGTTCTCCCAGGTCCGCCTCGACGAGGGCTCGCCCGACTACGCCAAGCTCGCCGAGGCCTACGGCGCCGTCGGCCTGCGTGCGGACACCGAGGACGAGCTCGGTCCCGCGCTCGCGGAGGCGCTGGCCTGCGGGCGCACCGCGGTCGTCGATTGCCGGGTCGACCCGGCCGAGCACTGCTTCCCGATGATCCCCGCCGGCGCGGCGGCGCTCGACCTCGTCGAGTACGGCGAGCAGCAGGCGGTGCCGGTCCCGTGATCCACACCGTCTCCGTCCTCGTCGAGGACAAGCCGGGTGCGCTGATGCGCATCTCGAGCATGTTCGCGCGACGCGGCTACAACATCGAGAGCCTCGCGGTCGGCCCGACCGAGCGCCGTAACGTCTCGCGGATCGTCCTGCGCGTCGACTGCTCGCAGCACTCGCTCGAGCAGATCGAGAAGCAGATGCACAAGCTCGTCAACGTCCTGCGCGTCAGCGAGCTCGAGCCGGGACAGGCGGTCGAGCGCGAGCTCGCCCTGATCACCGTCGCCGCCGCACCGGCGAAGCGCGCGGAGCTCCTGTCGCTGGCCGAGGTGCTCGGCGTGCGCGTGGCCGACGTAGGCCCGAACGCGATCGTGTTCGAGGTCGTCGGCGCGCCCGAGCAGATCGACACGTTCGAGGAGCTCGTGCGCCCGCACGGGATCAAGGAGCTGGCCCGGACGGGCCGAATCGGCCTGGCGCGCGCATCCGTCGGGCGCTCGGAAAACAAGCAACTCGTTCATAACTAGCGAAAGGAATTCCACAGTGGCAACGATCTACAACGGCGGCAACGTCGACCTGCTCTCGGGCAAGGTCGCCGTCCTCGGCTTCGGCAGCCAGGGACACGCACACGCATTGAACCTGCACGAGTCCGGCGTCGACGTCATGGTCGGGCTCCGGTCCGGCAGCGCTTCGCGCGATGCCGCCGAGGCAGCCGGCCTCGCAGTCGGAACGGTGGCCGAGGCGGTCGAGGGTGCACAGCTCATCTCGATCCTGCTCCCCGACCAGGTGCAGCCGAGCGTCTACGAGCAGGACGTCGCCCCCAACCTCGCGGAAGGAGCCGCGCTCGCCTTCGCGCACGGGTTCAACGTCCACTACGGCCGGATCAAGCCACCTGCCGGACACGACGTGCTGATGGTCGCGCCGAAGGGCCCGGGGCACGTCGTGCGGCGACTCTTCACCGAAGGCCTCGGCACGCCGGCCGTGGTCGCGGTCGCGCAGGATGCGAGCGGCAACGCGCTCGAGCTCGCGCTGGCCTACGGCACCGCGCTCGGCGCCGGGCGCGCGGGCATGATCGAGACCACGTTCGCGGAGGAGACCGAGACCGACCTCTTCGGGGAGCAGGCCGTGCTGTGCGGCGGCACTGCGGAGCTCGTCCGCGCCGGCTTCGAGACCCTCGTCGAGGCGGGGTACCAGCCCGAGGTCGCCTACTACGAGTGCCTGCATGAGCTGAAGTTGATCGTCGACCTGATCTGGGAGGGCGGCCTCTCGCACATGCGCTGGTCGATCTCCGACACGGCCGAGTACGGCGACTTCACGCGCGGCAACCGCATCATCGACGACCACGTCCGCGGCAAGATGCGCGAGGTGCTCGGGGAGATCCAGGACGGGACGTTCGCGCGCGAGTGGATCGCGGAGATGGACGCAGGCGAGCGCAACCTCGACGAGATGCGGG
>JAWVCV010000259.1:0-3855 GCA_033858115.1 Gaiellaceae bacterium | reverse complement strand
CGTGGAGCGTGTCGTGAGGCGCCGTCGGGAAGTAGCCCTCCTTCGGCCGCGACGTGTAGCCGAGGCCGGGCCTGCCGGAGTTCCAGAAGCCCTCGCTCGAGTCGACCGAGTAGTGCGCCGCGTTCGGGCCGAGGTCGTAGCTGACCTCGTCGAAGACGAAGAACTCGCACTCGGGCCCGACGAAGCAGGTGTCGGCGATCCCGGTTTGCCGCAGGAACTCCTCCGCCCGCTTCGCGACCTGGCGGGGGTCGCGCGAGTAGCCCTCGCGCGTGATCGGGTCGGCGATCTCGCAGATCAGCGAGAGCGTCGGCGCCTCCGTGCCCGGGTCGAGGATCGCCGACGCCGGATCGGGCATCAGCAGCATGTCCGACTCGGAGATCCCCTGCCAGCCGCGGATCGACGAGCCGTCGAAGCCGAGCCCGTCCTCGAAGGCGCCCGCGTCGAAGGCCCGCAGCGGCAGGGTCATGTGCTGCCACGTGCCGAGCAGGTCGCAGAATTTGAGGTCGACCATGGACACGCGCGCCTCGGCTGCCCACTCGAGGGCCTCGCGGGCGTCGGGCAGCGTCTCGCCGCCGTTCATCAGGTAGTGCCTGCTCTCGAGCTCCGACATCTCCAACCCTCCTTCTTGGACCACAAAAAAAGCGCCCGCAGCTCAATGAGCTGCGAGGCGCCATAGCCTCGGAACCGCCTCCCGCGGCGGAACCTGCGCAGACCGTAGCATCGATTTCGGATGAATGCCAAGCGCGCCCAGACGCTGACGCTCGTCGCGACGATCCTCGGCTCGGGGATCGCGCTGCTCGACGCGACGGTCGTCAACGTGGCGCTCCCGGCGATCGAGCACGACCTCGGTGGCGGGCTTGCCGGCCAGCAGTGGGTGGTCAACGCGTACCTGCTCACACTCGGCTCGCTGATCCTCGTCGGCGGCTCGCTCGGCGACCTCTACGGCGAACGGCGGATCTTCGCGATCGGCGTCGGCGCCTTCGGGCTGGCCTCACTGTTGTGCGCGCTGGCGCCGACCATCGAGCTGCTCGTCGCGGCCCGGGCGCTTCAGGGAATGACGAGCGCGCTGCTGACGCCCGCCTCGCTCGCGTTGATCGCAACGACCTTCTCCGACGAGAAGGAGCGCGGCGCCGCGATCGGCACCTGGACGGCGTGGGGCGGGATCGCAACCGTGATCGGCCCGCTCGCCGGCGGCACCCTCGTCGACGTCGGCTCCTGGCGCTGGATCTTCGCCCTCAATGTTCCCTTCGTGCTCCTGACGCTCGGCCTGATCTGGGTCGCGGTCGAGCGCGAGGATCTCCGCAGCGGCGCCAGACGCCGACTCGACCTCGTCGGCGCCTTCCTCACCACCGCCGGCCTCGCCGCCCCGGTCTTCGCGCTCGTGCAGCAGCCGAAGCGCGGCTGGGGCGACCCGGTCGTCGCCGGTGGGCTCGCTGCCGGCGTCGTGCTGCTGACGCTATTCGTGCTCTGGGAGCGCCGGGCGCCCGATCCGATGCTGCCGCTCCACCTCTTCCGCCGCCGCAACTTCACGGTGGCGAACGTGGAGACGCTGCTGGTCTACTCGGGCCTCTCGTCGCTCTTCTTCTTCCTGACGATCTTCCTGCAGCAGGTGGCGGGCTGGTCGGCACTGGAGAGCGGACTCGCCGGAATGCCGGTAACCGCGCTCCTGTTCCTCCTCTCCCGACGGATCGGCGCGCTCTCAGCCCGGTTCGGCCCTCGGGTCTTCATGGGCAGCGGCCCGCTCGTCGCGGCCGCCGGGGTGCTCTTGCTCGCCCGCGCGGACGAGCACGTGAACTACGTCAGGGACGTCCTGCCGCCGATGCTCCTCTTCGGGCTCGGGCTGGCGCTGACCGTCGCTCCGCTGACGGCGACGGTGATGGCCGACGCCCGCCGCGGGGACAGCGGGATCGCATCCGGCGTCAACAACGCGGTGGCGCGGGTGGCGGGGCTGCTCGGAATCGCGAGCGTGGGGGTGGCTGTCGCCGGGCGCTCGGGCGCCGAGCTCGACCTCGCCGGCTTCCGGATCGGCATGGTCCTGACGGCCACGCTTGTCGCCGTAGGCGGGCTCGTCGGGCTGCTCGGAATCGAAAATCGCTCTGGCGCTCGTCCGGAGCCGCTGGTATCGTCGGCTCCGTGAGATTCCTCACCCACATCTAGGACACCTGTTGCCGCGGCCCGCCGTAGTAGCGGGTGTCGCGTGCCGTGTACCTGGAGTTTCACGTGGACTGAAGGAGTTTCGAAGATGTCAGAGGTAGTCGAATTGAGTCGTGCAGCGTCGAACGGCAAGGCGGTCCCGGCCGTCGAGGTCCGTGACCTGCGCAAGGTGTTCACGCGCCGCGACAAAAAGGCGGGCCGGTTCGCGCGCAAGAAGCGGGCGGCGCTCGAGGGCGTCACCTTCACGATGGAACGGGGAGAGTGCGTCGCGATCCTGGGCCAGAACGGCTCGGGGAAGTCCACGCTCGTCCGCGTGCTGTCGACGCTCCTCTTCAGCGACGGCGGCAGCGCACGGGTGTTCGGGCACGACGTCTACTCGGAGCCCCGGCCGGTCCGTAGGCTCGTCAACCGCGTCTCGGTGGAGGCCAGCTTCTTCAAGAAGATGTCCGCCGCCGAGAACCTGCACTACGCTGCGCGCTACTACGGCATGGGGCCGCGGGAGACCCGCGTGAAGATCCCGGCGATCCTCGAGAAGGTCGGCTTCCCGGCGGACCGGCGCAGCGAGCCGATGGAGAACCTGTCCCGGGGGATGCAGCAGAAGGTGGCACTCGCGCGCGCGCTGCTCACCTCGCCGGTGCTGCTCCTGCTCGACGAGCCGACGACGGGGCTCGATCCGCGCTCGAAGCTCGAGGTGCAGAACTTCATCCGGGAGGTCCGGCGCACGCACGACTCGACGATCCTGCTCTGCACGCACGACCTGGCGGAGGCGGAGGCGCTCGCGGACCGCGTCGGCGTGCTCGACCGTGGCGGGCTGCTCTTCCTCGAGCCGGTGGCCGAGATCCTGAAGCGCTTCGGCGTCGAAACGCTCGAGGAGGCGTTCTTCGCCGCCACCGGGCGCGCGTTCGAGGCGGAGGTCGACGAGGACGACGAGGACCGGGAGGTGTTCGCATGACCGGCGTAGGCTTGACGGAGCCGGCCAGGAGCGGAGGGGCCGGCTTTGCCGGCCGTGGAGCGGGAACATGAGAGCCGCTGCGTCCACGCTTCGCGCCGAGCTGATCGGGCTCGGCGGCGTCGTCGAGCGCAACGTCTATCTGACCCGCCGCTACATCTGGTGGGACGTCGCGTTCATGGTCTGGACGATCGCGAACACGCTGACGATCGTCTTCATCGCCAAGGGCATCGAGGCGACGGGCGGCCAGATCGACGTCAACCGCGCCACGACGACGCTGCTGATCGGCGCCGTCGTCTGGGCCTACCTCGGCATCCTCTTCGAGTTCATGACCGAGACGGTCGCGTGGGAGCGCTGGGAGGGCACGATCGAGTACACGTTCATGGCGCCGCTCTCGCGGGCGATGCACCTCGCCGGCGCGGGCTTCTTCGCTGTGCTCTACGGCCTGATCCGGGCGATCATCCTCTTCATCGTCGTTGCGTTCTTCTTCGACCTGAACATGCCGAACGCGAACTTCGTCGCCGCGTTCGTCGTGCTGGTGGCGGGCTCGCTCGCCTTCATCGGGATCGGCGTGATGACCGCCGTGCTGCCGCTGATCTCGCCGGAGAAGGGCGCCCAGCTCGGGTTCGTCGCCCAGGGGATGCTGCTCGTCGTCTCGGGCGTCTACTACCCGGTGGAGGTGCTGCCGCGCTGGATGGAGTGGCTTTCGGTGATCTCCCCCGCCACCTACGTGCTCGACGGGATCCGCGACG
>JAWVCV010000258.1:0-3879 GCA_033858115.1 Gaiellaceae bacterium | reverse complement strand
CTCGGCAATCTGATCCCCGAGTGGAACGACCTCGTCTACCGCGACCGCTGGAGCGAGGCGATCGAGCAGCTCCACCGGACGAACAACTTCCCCGAGTTCACCGGCCGCCTCTGCCCCGCGCCGTGCGCGGCCGCCTGCGTGCTCGAGATCAACGAGGGCAACTCGGTGACGATCAAGCAGATCGAGGTCTCGATCGTCAATCGCGCCTGGGAGGAAGGCTGGATCGTCCCGCAGCCCGCCCGCGCGACCAGCGGCCGGAGCGTGGCCGTCGTCGGTGCCGGCCCCGCCGGGCTCGCCTGCGCGCAGCAGCTCGCACGCGCCGGCCACGCCGTGACCGTCTACGAGCGCGACGAGGCGGCCGGCGGGCTCGTGCGCTTCGGCGTCCCCGACTTCAAGATCGAGAAGTGGCTCGTCGAGCGGCGCGTGCAGCAGCTCGAGGCCGAGGGCGTCGTGTTCCGTTACGGCGTCGACGTCGGCATCGACATCGCGGCGGAGGCGCTGCGAGACCTACACGACGCGGTCGTCCTCGCCGTCGGCTCGCGCGTCCCGCGCGACCTGCCGGTGCCAGGACGGGAGCTGGACGGCGTGCACTTCGCGATGGAGTACCTGTACCAGCGCAACCGCTGGGTGGCGCGGGAGCTCGGGCCGCAGGTCGCAGGCGCGCCGCCGGCGCCCGTGAACGTGATCACCGCGGCCGGGAAGCACGTGATCGTGGTCGGGGGCGGCGACACGGGCGCCGACTGCGTCGCGAACGCGCACCGCGAGGGCGCAGCGTCCGTGACGCAGATCGAGCTCGTCGGCGAGCCGCCCGCGCGGCGGCCGGACGACCTGACTCCCTGGCCGACCTGGCCGATGAAGCTCCGCACGTCCTATGCGCTCAAGGAAGGCGGCGAGCGCGACTTCGCGGTCTCGACGACCGTCCTGTCCGGCAGCAACGGGCGCGTCGAGCGGATCCACTGGACGGAGAACACCGGTGTGCCGCCGTTCGACCTCGTCCCCGGCACGGAAGAGGAGCGGCCGGCCGAGCTCGTGCTCCTCGCAATGGGCTTCGTCGGGCCGGACCCGCAGGTGCTCGAGGCCTTCGGCGTCGAGGCGGACGCGCGCGGGAACGCGCAGGCGCCCGTGTACGCAACGAGCGCCGAAGGCGTGTTCGCAGCGGGGGACGCCCGTCGCGGCCAGTCGCTGATCGTCTGGGCGATCGCCGAGGGCCGCCGCTGCGCCACTGCCGTCGACCGCTGGCTCGAGTCGCCGGAAGAGGCTCGTGCAGAGGCTCGGGGGCAGACGGCCGCGTGAGCCGAGTCTCAGAGTCGTCGAGCGCGTTCCCCGGCGTCCTCCGCGGCGCTCGAGAGCCGGCTAGCTCCCCGCTGTAGAGCGGCTGGGCGCCGAGGAGAGCTCCGGCAGCGCCCGGCGGATCCCGCGCACGGCCTGCGCGATCCGCTGCTCGTTCTCGACGAGGGCGAAGCGCACGAACCCTTCGCCCCCGGGGCCGAACCCGATGCCAGGGCTGACCGAGACGTGCGCCTCCTGCATCAGCTTGACCGCGAACGCGAGTGACCCCAGGTCGCGATAGGGCTCGGGGATGGGCGCCCAGACGAACATCGTCCCGAGCGGGCGCTCGACGTCCCAGCCGACGCGCGCGAGCCCGTCGCAGAGCACGTCGCGGCGGCGGCGGTAGATCTCGCACGCCTCTTGCGGATAGTCGCGCGCCTCGTTCAGCGCGACGACCGAGGCGATCTGGATCGGCTGGAAGGTGCCGTAGTCGAGATACGACTTAAGCCGGGCCAGTGCCGCGAGCGCCGGCGCGTTGCCGAGCGCGAAGCCGACCCGCCAGCCGGCCATCGAGAACGACTTCGTCAGCGAGTAGATCTCGACGGCAACCTCGTCCGCACCGGGAACCTGGAGGATCGACGGCGGCACGTACCCGTCGAACGAGACGTCCGCGTAGGCGAAGTCGTGCACGACGAGCGCCTCGTTGTCACGCGCGAGCGCAACGAGCCTCGCCATGAACTCGAGGTCGACCACGCGAGTCGTCGGGTTGTGCGGAAACGAGACGACCAGGACGCGGGGGCGCGGCGAGGAGCGCACGAACGCGTCGGCCAGCTGGTCGTAGAGGTCGTCGTTGCTCCCGTCGAGCTCGACCTGGATCACGGTCGCACCGGCGAGGATCGGCGCATAGAGATGGATCGGGTAGCCCGGCGTGGGCACGACCGCGCTGTCGCCCGGCTCCACGAGCACCCACATCAGGTGCGCGAGCCCTTCCTTCGCGCCGATCGTTGCGACCGCCTGCGTCTCGGGATCGAGCTCGACGCCGAAGCGGTCGCGGTAGAGGTCGCAGATCGCGCCCCGTAGCTTGGGGATGCCGCGACTCGCCGAGTAGCGGTGGTTGCGCGGCTTGGCAGCGGCCTCCGCCAGCTTCTCGACGGCGACCGGCGGCGAGGCCAGGTCCGGATTGCCGAAGCCGAGGTCGATCACGTCGGCGCCGTCGCGGCGCAGCTCCAGCTTCAGCTGCTCGGTCACCGCAAAGACGTACGGCGGCAGCGACGGGACGCGGCGAAACTCCATCGCGCCTCACTGTATTTGCTACACCGGCTTGGCTAGCATGATCCGCGTGGGACAGACCCTCTTCGAGCGCATCTGGGAGCGGCACGTCGTGGCGGAGCCCGAAGGGGAGCCGGTCCTCCTCTTCGTCGACCTGCACCTGATCCACGAGGTCACCTCGCCGCAGGCCTTCGACGGTCTCAGGCTGGCGGGAAGGCGCGTCCGGCGGCCGGATCTGTCGCTCGCGACGATGGACCACAACGTCCCCACCGAGGACGGTCCGATCAGCGACCCGCTCGCGCGGGCGCAGCTGGAAGCCCTGAGCCGGAACTGCGAGGAGTTCGGCGTCCCGCTCTTCGCGACCGGCAGCGGCCGCGAGGGAATCGTCCACGTCATCGGCCCGGAGCTCGGTCTGACCCAGCCGGGAATGACCGTCGTCTGCGGGGACAGCCATACGTCCACCCACGGCGCCTTCGGCGCACTCGCATTCGGGGTCGGCACCTCCGAGGTCGAGCACGTGCTCGCGACCCAGTGCCTCCCCCAGGTCCGCCCCCGTTCGATGCACGTCCGCTTCGAAGGCGAGCTGCCCCCGAACGTCACGGCGAAGGACATGATCCTCGGCGCGATCGGCCGGCTCGGAGTGGCCGGGGGCGTCGGGCACGTGCTCGAGTACACGGGCGCGGCGATTCGCGGCCTCTCGATGGAGAACCGGATGACGATCTGCAACATGTCGATCGAGGCAGGCGCGCGGGCGGGGATGATCGCGCCGGACGACACCACGTTCGCCTATCTCGAGGGCCGGGCCGGGGCGCCGACCGGCGCCTCCTGGGAGCAGGCGCTGGACGACTGGCGCACGCTCGCGTCCGATCCCGATGCGGCTTACGACAGCGAGATCGCGATCGACGTCGCCGAGCTCGCTCCTCAGGTCACCTGGGGGACGAATCCGGAGATGGTCGTGTCGGTCACCGACCGTGTCCCGAATCCCGCCGACTACGCAGATCCGGACAAGCGGCTGGCAGCCGAGCGGGCACTGACGTACATGGGGCTCGAGCCGGGCACCGCGATGCAGGACATCTCCGTCGACCGAGTCTTCATCGGCTCTTGCACGAACGCGCGGATCGAGGACTTGCGCGCGGCGGCGGTCGTCGTCGCGGGAAGGCACGTGCACCCGAGCGTGCGGGCGCTCGTCGTCCCCGGCTCGGCGACGGTCAAGCGGCTGGCCGAGGACGAGGGGCTCGACCGGATCTTCGTCGACGCCGGATTCGAGTGGCGCCGGGCCGGGTGCTCGATGTGCCTCGGCATGAATCCCGACGTGCTCGCGGCCGGCGAGCGCTGCGCGTC
>JAWVCV010000257.1:0-4515 GCA_033858115.1 Gaiellaceae bacterium | reverse complement strand
CCGCGACTCCAGCTCGAGCAGGCGACAGGCCTTCTCCACCGAGGAATGGGCGTGCTCGGAGCAGACGACGACGCGGGCGCCGGGCTTCCCCGAGCGCGCGGCGGCGAGGGCGGCCAGCGTGCCGGTCGACGCGGTGTCCTCGAGGTGGCCGTGCAACCCCGCCGGCAGGCCGAGCAACTGCGCGAGCCAGTCGAGCGTCACCTCCTCGAGCTCCTGCAGAGCCGGCGAGGTGCGCCAGAGGATGCCGACCTGGTTCAGCCCGGCGATGAGCAGCTCGGCGAGGATCGCCGGCTCGGAGCCGGTGTTGGCGAAATAGGCGAAGAAGCGCGGGCTCTGCCAGTGCGTGACCGCCGGCAGGAGCACGTCGTCGAGGTCGCGCAGGATGGCCTCGAACGGCTCGGAGGCCTCCGGGGGCGAGGCGGGGAGCCGTGCGCGCAGCTCGCCCGGCTCGACCTGCGCCAGCACCGGAAACTCGCGCAGCCGCTCGAGGTACGACGCGACCCACTCGACGGCAGCTGCGCCGTCCTCGCGGAAGCTCACTTGCGCAGCTTCTCGATCGCCTGCCACGGACGCGTGTTGACGATCTGGTCTGCGGTCAGCCACGCGCGCCGGGCCTGCGCGACGCCGAGATCGACGTAGCGGAGCGCCTTCGCCGAGTGGCCGTCGCTCGAGACCACGAGCTTGAGGCCGGCCTCGCCCGCGAGCCGGGCGTGCGCATCGCGCAGGTCGAGCCGGTCGGGCTGCGAGTTGATCTCGAGGAAGGTGCCGGTCGCGAGCGCCGCTTCGACGACTTTCTCGACCTCGATCCCGGACGGGTTCCGCACGCCGATCCGCCGGCTCGTCGGGTGGCCGATGCAGTCCACGTGCGGGCTCTCCATCGCCGCCAGCACCCGGCCGGTCGGGTCGTTGTCGAAGCTCGTGTGCACCGACGCCATCACCCAGTCGAGCGGGGCGAGCAGCTCGTCGGAGACGTCGAGCTCGCCGTTCGCCCGGATGTTCACCTCGATCCCCTTCAGGACCCGGAACGGCGCCAGCTCTTCGTTGATCGCGTCGATCTCCTCCCACTGCCGCTGCAGCCGGCCCTCGCGCAGGCGCGGCGAGTGATCGCACATCGCGAGGTACTCGTGCCCGAGCTCGTCGGCAGCCCGCGCCATCTCGGCGATCGTCGCCTTCCCGTCCGACCACGTCGAATGCGAGTGGAGGTCGCCGCGCAGATCCGAGCGCTCCACGAGCTTCGGCAGCTCGTTGCGGCGCGCGGCCTCGAGCTCGCCGGCGTTCTCACGCAGCTCAGGGGGGATGTACGCGTAGCCGAGATGGGCGTACAGCTCCTCCTCGTCGGCGGCCGTGAACGTCTCGCCGGTCTCCGTGTTGGTGACCGCGTACTCGGAGACCGAGAGGCCGCGCCGGACTGCGTCCTCCCGCAGCGCGACGTTGTGGTCCTTGGAGCCCGTGAAGTGCTGGAGCAGGTTGCCGTAGCTCTCGGGCGGCACGACTCGCAGATCGAGCCGGAAGCCGTCGTTCGTCAGCACGGTCGCCTTCGTGTCCCCACGCGCGATCACGTCCGCGACGTTCTCGCGGCTCGTGAACGCCTCGATCAACGCCGGCGGGTCGGTCGAGGTCGCGATCACGTCCAGGTCGCGGAATGTCTCGCGGCGTCGGCGCGCCGAGCCGGCCTCCGACACCTTGACCGCGGCGGGGTGCTGCCGCAGCTCCTCGACGAGCTCGAGCAGGACGGGCAGGCCGTCGCCGAGCAGCCGCCGCGACTCGCGCGGGTCCTTCGGCTCCTCGGCCAGCGCCTTCAGGATCTTCTCCTCGCTCTTGGCGCCGAGGCCGGTCAGCGCGCGCAGGCGCTCCTGCTCGGCCGCCTCCTTCAGCTCGGCGAGCGTCGTCACGCCGAGCTCCTTCCAGATCCGCCGCGCCGTCTTCGGGCCGAGGCCCGGCAAGCGCATGAACTTGACGACCTCCTCGGGCACGAGGGCCTTGCGCTTGGTCAGGGCGGCCATCTCGCCGGTTTCGACCACCTGCACGATCTTCTCCTCGATCGTCTTGCCGATCCCGGAGAGGCTCTTCGCCTTGCCCTCGAGCGCCAGCTGGGCAACCGGGCCGCCGGTCTCCCGGATCCGGTTTGCGGCGCGGCGGTAGGCGAGCACACGGAAGGAGTCCTCGCCTTCGAGCTCGCTCAGGTCCGCGAGTAGCTCGAGCTGGTCGGCGAGCTCGTCGTTCCTCGGCAGTGTCGCAGCCACCGACAGCGATGATACGGACGTGCGGGCCTGCCTCTGCTTGCCGACCTACAACGAGCGGGAGAACCTCGACCCGATGCTGCGCGCACTCGGCGAGGTGCTCGGCCCGGACGACCGCGTGCTCGTGATCGACGACAACTCCCCGGACGGCACCGGCGAGCTCGCCGACCGGCTTGCTCGCGAGCTCGGCTACGTGGACGTGCTCCATCGAGCGAGGAAGGAAGGGCTCGGACCCGCCTATCTCGCGGGCTTCAGGCAGGCGCTCGCCGACGGAGCGGAGCTGATCCTCGAGCTGGACTGCGATTTCTCGCACAACCCGCAGGACGTTCCGCGGTTGATCGGAGCCGCGGCGGACGCCGACCTCGTCCTCGGCTCGCGGTATGTCCCCGGCGGGGGGGTCGAGAACTGGACCCGTCTGCGACGGCTCATCTCTGCCGGCGGCTCGCTCTATGCGCGCGTGCTGCTCGGCGTGTCAGTCCGCGACCTCACCGGCGGCTTCAAGTGCTTCCGGCGCGCCGTGCTCGAGGCGATCGACCTCGATGCCGTGCATTCGAAGGGATACGCCTTCCAGATCGAAGTCACCTACCGGGCGCTTCGAAAGGGCTTCCGCGTCGTCGAGGTCCCGATCGTCTTCGTCGACCGCCAAGTGGGCGGCTCGAAGATGTCGCGCACGATCGTGCTCGAGGCGATCTGGAGGGTGCCGCTGCTGCGGCTGGCCGCGTTGGCGGGGCGGCTGTGAGAGAGGTCACGGACGCGAGCTTCGCGGAGGAGGTGCTCCAGGCTCCCGGACGGGTGATCGTCGACTTCTGGGCCCCGTGGTGCAAGCCTTGCGAGGCGATTGCGCCTGTGCTCGAGGCGCTGGCGCACGAGAACGCGCTCGGGCTCGTGAGGCTGAACATCGACGAGCACATCGGGGTGCCGTCCCGGTACGGCGTCCTCTCGCTGCCGACGGTGATCCTGTTCGAGGACGGCGAGCCGCGCTCGACCGTCGTCGGCGCCCGCCCCCGTGCGCACTACGAGCGCGCGTGGGGCCCCTGGCTCAACCCGTCTTGAAGTGCTCGTAGCCCGGCAGGTCGTACGGCTCTCCGTCGTGCAGGAGCAGGACGCCCTCGCCGGGCTCACAGCGCCCGATGACGAGGAACTCGAGCGGGTCGCTCGTGGTCGCGAGCAGCTCGAAGTCCTCGCCGAAGCCGAGATCGTCGAGCTCCCCCGCTTTCGGGACGGCGTCGAGGTCGATCACGATCCGGCAGCCTGAGCGGCTGGCGATGTGACCGGCGTCGACCGCGATTCCGTCCGAGACGTCCAACATCGCCGTCGCGACGCCGCCGAGCCGGAGCCCGGCCTCCGTTCGGACCGGCGGACGCGCGAAGCTGCCCTCGCGGAAGGCCTTGCCCGAGGCACCGAGCGGTCCGGTCACCACCACGAGGTCACCCGGCTGCGCGCCAGCACGCCCGGGGACCCGCGCGGAGCGGCCGACGGCTGTGACGCTGACGACGGTCTGCTCGGCACTCGTCGTGTCGCCACCACGAACGGGCACGCTCGCTTCCGCGAGGCCCTCGTAGAGCTCGACGACGTCCTCGACGGCCACGTCCTGGCGCAGGGCGACGGTGACGAACAATGCCTCCGGCCTCGCCGCCGACGCCGAGAGGTCGCTGAGGTTCACTGCGGCGGCCCGGAAGCCGAGCTCGCGCCAGCTCAACCGATCGTGGAGGAAGTGGACGCGTTCGACGAGCGCGTCCTGGGTGACCACGAGCCCGCCGTCGAGCTGGGCGGCGTCGTGCTCGGTGCCGACGATCAGCCCACGCGCTTCGAGCTCGCGCAGCAGGCCCAGCTCGCCCGCCTCAGAGAGCCGCATCGACCGCCGCCCGCAGCGCCTCGACCTCGGCTACGGCGCGGATCACGGCGACTCCGGCCGCGCCCGCCCGGATGCACTCGGCCGCGTTCGACGCGTCGATGCCGCCGATCGCGACGACGGGGATCGTCACCGAGAGGCAGATGTCCCGCAGCCCGTCGAGCCCGATCGGCTCCCCTGCATCCGCCTTCGAGGGGGTCGCCCAGATCGGCCCGGCGCCGAGATACGTCGCGCCCGCAAACTCGGCGACAGCCGCTTCGCGCCGCGTCGCGACGGAGATCCCCAGCTGGAGGCCCGCCGCACGCGCACGCTCGACGCCTGGGTCGTTCTGGCCCAGATGAACGCCGCAGCCGAGCTCGAGCGCCGCGTCCAGATCGTCGTTGACGATCAGCTCCGCGCCGAGGTCCACCAGTCGGCGCCCGA
>JAWVCV010000256.1:0-10884 GCA_033858115.1 Gaiellaceae bacterium | reverse complement strand
AGGACGATCATGTGGTTCTTCGCCCCGCCGAGCGCCTGGACGCGCTTGCCCTGCTTCGTCCCCGTCTCGTAGATGTAGCGCGCGATCGGCGTCGAGCCGACGAAGCTGACCGCAGCCACGTCCCCGTGCTCGAGCAAGGCGTCGACCGCCACCTTGTCCCCGTGGACGACGTTGAAGATGCCGTCGGGGAGACCAGCTTCCTGCAGCAGCTCGGCCATCCAGAGCGACGCGGACGGATCCTTCTCGGACGGCTTCAGCACAAACGTGTTCCCGCACGCGATCGCAGGCGCCCACATCCACATGGGCACCATCGCGGGAAAGTTGAACGGCGTGATCCCCGCGACGACGCCGAGCGGCTGCCGGATCGAGTAGACGTCGACCCCGGTCGAGGCCTGCTCGGACATCTCGCCCTTGAGCAGGTGCGGGATCCCGCACGCGAACTCGATCACCTCGAGCCCGCGCGTGACCTCGCCCATTGCGTCCGAGAGCACCTTGCCGTGCTCGGCGGTCAGGATCCGCGCCACCTCTTCGCGGCGCGCGTGGACGAGCTCGCGGATCCGGAACATCAGCTCCGCGCGCTTCGCAAGGGAGGTCGCGCGCCAGGCGGGGAAGGCCGCCTTCGCCGCTGCGACCGCGGCCCCGACCTCCTCCACCGTCGCGAGGTCGACCTCGCCCGTCTGCCGGCCGAGCGCAGGGTTGTAGACCGGACTGGTGCGGCCGGATGTGCCCGGGACGACCTTGCCGCCGATCCAGTGGCTGATGCGGGTGAGTTCTTCGCGCTGCTCGGTGGGCTGGGTCGCCAGCTCGGTCATCAAGGGCCTCCTCGGGATTGTCCCCTCAAGCCTACCGGGGTTCCGAAGCCACCACGACGTACTTTCCCCGCCGGTCCCAGGCCTCGCCCACCGCCTCGAGTGGAATGCGCTCGACCTCGATCCGAATCTCCCCGGCGACCGCGTGGGCAACGAGGCGGCGGTAGTGCTCGACGAGGGTGCCGGCGGGGACTGCGAAGTTGGAGAAGCCGTACAGCTCGAGCTCCTTGCCGCGGACGCTCGACGACGGGAGCGTCGCCGTCGGCCCGGCCGACTGGCCGATATGGACGATCCGTGCGCGCGGCGCCGCCGCCTCGACGGCCCGCTCGAGCGGCTCGCCCCAGAGCGGATCGACGATGTATGTCGGCTCACCGAAGTCGCCGTCCAGCGTCACCGCCTCGTCCGCCCCGAGCTCGAGTGCGCGCGCCAGGCCGGCCTCGTCCCGCCCGGCGGCGACGACGTGGGCCGCGCCAAGCAGGCGGGCCGCCTGCAGGGCCACCTGGCCGACGACGCCCGTGGCGCCGAGGACGAGCACGCGGTCGCCCGGGCGTACAGGAGCCCGCCAGACGACGGGCATGAAGCCGGCGATGCCGGCGATCCCGAGCGCCGCAGCCAGGGCGGGATCGGCGCCTGCCGGCACGTCGGCGACGACCGTGCCGACCGAGGAGCGTGCGGCCATCGTGCCGTTGCGCGCCACGCCGAGCCCACTGCCGAACGTCCAGACGATGCGCCCGGTGGAGTCGCGGCCGACGCACTCGCACCCCGGCACGTACGGCAGCGGCGGGTGGCCGCCGTAGAACCGGCCCGCCGCGACTGCCCGGTCGAGCGGGTTGATCGGAGCCGCCAGCACCTCGATCGTCTCGCCGTCGGGCTCGGGCGCCTCACCCACCTGGGGTGGGCGCCCGAGCTCCGTGATCAGGACTGCTCTCAAACCGGAGCTAGATCTTCCCGAGATTGCGCCACTTCTGGAAGATCCCGCGGAAGGAGCGGTCGTACACCTTCGCCGCCTCCTCCGGCGACCGCTTTCCCTGCGCCACCTCGGCGAACATCTGCGGGATCATGAACTTGTTGAAGATCTCGTCGATGGCGGCGTTCGTGTTCCCGGGCCAGCCGGGATTGAGCGTGTACTTGTCGGCGATCTCCGCGAGCACCTTGTACTTCCCCGCGGGCTTCGCCACGGGGTCGCGCTCGACGCGCCGAGTGATGTTGGGGACGGCGGACGGCCACGAGGGGAAGTTGTAGAACTTCGAGTTCTCGAAGGCCCCGATGTACTTCGTCTCGAGGTCGACGAGGAACTTCTGCGCCGCCGCCTTGTTCTTGGCGAACTTCCAGATCACGTAGGCGCCCATCACGTGCTCGAGCCCGAACCGTCCGTGCGGGCCCTTGGGGATCGGCATCAGGTCGATCTTCGAGGCGAGATCCGGATTCGAGAGCTCCGCGGAGCGGGTGATCGAGATCGCGTTCATCGTCATCGACAGCTTCCCGGCCAGCATCGCCTGGTTGTTCGACGCCGCCGTCCACGCGAAGATCTCGTTGGACATCCCCTGGCGGAAGAGCTCGCGGGCGAACTTGAGCACCGCGACCGTCTCCTTCGAGTTGAGGACGACCCGCTGCTCCTTGTTCTGGATGAAGGAGCCGAAGCACATCATCATCGCCATCAGGGCCATGTTCGAGTCGATCTCGTTCGACATCCCGACGCCGATCGGATGACCCATCGCCCGGAGCTTCGGAGCCGCCTTGAGGACGTTGTCCCACGTCGTCGGCTTGAGCCCCGCCTCGCCCCAGAGATCGGTTCGATAGTTGACCGGGTCCGGGGCGTAGTTGTCCGAGAAGGCGAAGTACTTCTTCGTCTTCGCGTTGTAGGTCGCCTTCAGGGCGACCGGCTTCATCTTGCCGCGCTTCTTCGAGATCTCCTCGACGATGTTGGCGTGGTCGATCACCTGGTCCTCGTAGGCCGCAGGCGGCGAGAGGAAGAAGAAGATGTCATGACCGCTCTGGGCGGCCACCTCGGCGGCGGCCCGCGCCGGAATGTCGGCCTGGTTGATGTGGTCGACGATCACCTCGGTGTCGTTGGCCTGGCCCCAGCGCTTGACGTAGACGTTGTCGAACCACTTGTCGTAGGCCGGCACGAAGTGGCTCCACTGGATGATCCTGAGCGTGCCGGCGAGCTCGCGGCCGCGGAACTGCGGCACGCCCGCGGCGGACGTCTTCGTCACCGCCCCGCCGTAGACGATCAGCAGCGTTCCGGCCCCGGCCTTCTTGAGGATCTCCCGCCGGGTCGTGTGGCCACCCGCCACCTCCTGGTCGGGCCTCTCGATCGTGGTGCGGTCGTCCGCCATCTCGGTCTCCTTTCCTAGGCGCGGACTCAACGGAAGGCACCGCCGGTGAAGCCGGCGATGAAGCGGTCGAGGAACGTGTTGTAGAGCAGCGCAAGTGGGATCGACGGGATCAGGGTCGCGGCCATCAACGCGCCCCAGTAGAAGACGTCACCCCGGATCAGCTCGGTGTAGATGCCGGTCGAGATCACCTTGCTGTCCGAGGCGGTGATGAACGCGATCGCATAGACGAACTCGTTCACGCAGAGCGAGAAGGTGAAGATGATCACCGTGAGGATCCCCGGCACGGAGATCGGGAAGACGATGCGGACGAGCGTGCCCAGCCGTGACGCCCCGTCGACGAGAGCGGCGTCTTCCAGCTCTCGCGGGATCGACTTGAAGAACCCCATCAGGAGCCAGGTCGCGAAGGGGATCGTGAAGCCCGGGTAGACGACGATGAGCGAGGCCAGCCGGTCCTGCAACCCGAGCTCGGCGATCACGCGCGAGAGCGGGAGGAACAGCAGCGTCGGCGGCACGAGGTAGACGAGGAAGAGGCCGACGCCGAGGCTCTGGCCCCAGCGGCCGGAGAGGCGTGCGAGCGCATACCCGGCCGGCAGCGCGATCACCAGCGTGATCACGACAACAGCGAGCCCGACGAGCACCGTGTTCAGCAGCCAGTGGGCGTACTGCGTGTCCGAGAAGAGGAAGCGGTAGTTGTCGAGCGTCGGTGAGCCGTTGGCGAAGCCGAAGGGGACGTTCTCGGTGTTGTAGAGATCGAGCTCCGTCTTCAACGAGGTCTGGAGCATCCAGTAGAACGGGAAGGCGAGCACGATCGCGAACGGGCCGACGACGAGGTACGTGACCAGCTTGCTCCGCCTGGTCAATGGCATCTACGTGACCTCGACCCGTCTCGCGAAGAGCAGCATCAGGACGGTGACGACGGCAAGCACGGGCAGCAGGAACAGGGCGATCGCCGCGCCGGGCCCGAGCGAGCCCGCCTGGATCCCGGTCTGGAATGCCCACATCGGCAGCATCTGGGTCGAGTTGAAAGGTCCGCCGCGGGTGAGGATGTAGACGACCGCCATGTCGGTCGCCGTGAAGACGATCCCGAAGAGCACGGCAATCGTCGCGATCGGAAGCTGGAGCGGCAAGGTGACGAACCAGAGCTTCCGCAATCCCGTCGCACCGTCGACCTTGGCGGCGTCGTCGACCTCCTTCGGGATGGAGGCGAGTCCCGCGATCATGATCACGGTCGCGAATGGCAGCAGCCGCCAGGCGTGCACGGTCGTGATCGCGGCGAGGGCCTTGTTCGGCTCTCCGAGCCATTGCGGCGGGTTGAACTTGTCGACCAGCGACAGGTGCACGAGGGTCCAGTTGACCACCGAGAAGAGCGAGTCGAAGATCCAGAGAAAGCCGATCGTCGAGAGCGCGACCGGCGCTGCCCAGGGGAGCAGGATCAGAAAGCGCAGGAACCACTTGCCCCGGAAGTCACGGACGAGGAAGTGGGAGAGGATCGCGGCGCCGACGACGACGATCGCGTTCGCGAGCAGCGTGAAGACGACGGTGTTGCGCAGGGCGGTGCGGAAGTTGGGGTCAGACCAGAGGTGCGAGAAGTTGTCCAGGCCGACGAAGTCGCCGGTCAAGGAGCCGGCCGTCGCGTTCGTCAGCGAGAGGTAGACGGAGAGCGCGAGGGGCGCTCCTACCAGCAGGCCGACGAAGACCACCGCCGGCGCGATCAGCGCCGGCGCGAGGAAGCGGCGCTCTTCCAGGAGATCACGTCTCCTGCGCCGCGGCATCGCGGCTGCTTCCACGCGACAATCCTAAGCGAGCACGGTTAGGGTTTGCGTTGCCGTGGCCCAGATTGCCCTCGAGAACGTCTCGAAGGTCTACCCGGACGGGACGCTCGCCGTCGCAGACCTGAGCCTCGAGGTGCAGGACGGGGAGTTCATGGTCTTCGTCGGGCCTTCCGGCTGCGGGAAGACTTCCGCGCTGCGGATGATCGCCGGCCTCGAGGAGATCAGCGGCGGCACGGTGCGGATCGGCGACGCGCCGGTGAACGACTTGCCGCCGAAGTCGCGCGACGTGGCGATGATCTTCCAGAACTACGCGCTGTATCCGCACATGGACTCGTACGCGAACATGGCGTTCGGGCTGAAGATGCGCGGCATCGACCGCGCCGAGATCGACCGGCGCGTTCGGCACGCCGCGCGCGTGCTCGGGCTCGAGGACGTCCTCGGCAAGAAGCCGCGGACGCTTTCCGGCGGCCAGCGCCAGCGCGTGGCGATGGGGCGGGCGATCGTGCGGGAGCCGCGCGCCTTCCTGATGGACGAGCCGCTCTCGAATCTCGACGCCAAGCTCCGCGTCCAGATGCGCGCGGAGATCGCGCGGATCCAGCGCGACCTCGCAGTGACGACCATCTACGTCACCCACGACCAGTCGGAGGCGATGACCCTCGGCGACCGCGTCGCCGTCATGCGCAAGGGCGAGCTCCAGCAACTCGAGCCGCCGCAGATCCTCTACCGGAACCCGGTCAACCTCTTCGTCGCCGAGTTCATCGGCTCACCCGCGATGAACCTCGTCGAAGCGACGATCGCCGACGGCGTCGCCCGCTTCGGCTCTCACACCCTTCCCGTCCGCGACCGGCCGGCCCTCGGCCGCTACGAGGGGCGGAAGGTCGCGCTCGGGATCCGGCCCGAGGACCTCGAGGACGCAGCGCTCACGAGCGCGCCGCCGGAGGCGCGCCTCCCGGTGTCGGTCGACCTGCGGGAGGACATGGGAGCCGAGATCTTCCTGCATCTCGCCGTCGACGCACCGCCCGTCTCGACCGCAGAGGTCCGAGAGGCCTTCGAGGACGCAGAGATGGCGACCGCGCTCGAGCAGCAGGCCGCGCGCGTCGGCACTCCCTTCATCGCCCGGGTCGGTCGCGAGTCGACGGCCCGCGAAGATGAGCGGATCGAGATCGCGGTCGACACCCGCATGCTCCACTTCTTCGATCTCGATACCGGGGCCGCAATCTCGGAGTAGGCTTTCCCGGATGGCGACGATCGAGACGAACCCGCAGCTGGGAGCGCAGATCAAGGCGGACGCGAAGGAGTTCGTCCTCCACTCCTGGTCGGTCCAGAGCGCGATCGACCCGATTGCCGTCGCCGGCGCCGAAGGTCGCCACTTCTGGGACTACGACGGCAAGCGGTACCTCGACTTCGCGTCGCAGCTCGTCAACGTCTCGATCGGCTACGGGCACCCGAAGCTGATCGCGGCGATCAAGGAGCAGGCCGAGAAGCTCTGCACGATCGGCCCGCCGATGGCGACCGAGCCGCGATCCCAGCTGGGACGCCTGCTCGCCGAGGTCACGCCCGGCAACCTGAAGATGTCCTTCTTCACGAACGGCGGCGCCGAGGCCAACGAGAACGCGATCAAGGTCGCTCGCTGGGTCACGGGCCGGCAGAAGATCGTCGCCCGCTACCGCAGCTATCACGGCGCGACGGCCGGGGCGATCACGCTGACGGGCGATCCGCGCCGCTGGCACGCGGAGCCGGGCATCCCGGGGGTCGTGCGGATGCTCGACCCGTACACCTACCGTTGCCCCGCCGGCCATCCCGACCCGTGTCCGGTCTGCACGGGCGGACCGCACCTCGAGGAGATCCTCCAGTACGAGGGCCCGCACACGGTGGCGGCCGTGATCCTCGAGACCGTCGTCGGCACGAACGGGATCATCGTCCCGCCGGACGGCTACCTCCAGTCGATTCGCGAGACCTGCGACCGGCACGGGATCCTGCTCATCTGCGACGAGGTGATGGCGGGCTTCGGCCGCACCGGCAAGTGGTTCGCCTGCGACAACTGGGACGTCGTGCCCGACATCCTCACGGTCGCGAAGGGGATCAACTCCGGCTACGTGCCGCTCGGCGCGATGATCGTCTCGGAGCCGATCGCGGACCAGCTGCGCGACCGCTTCCTCGCCGGCGGGCTCACCTACTCGGGCCATCCACTTGCGTGCGCGTCGGCCGTCGCATCGATCGAGGCGTTCCGGGAGGAGGGGATCGTCGAGAACGCGGCCGAGCACGGCGCCTACCTGGCGCAGGCGCTGCCCGCTCTCGCCGCAAAGCATCCCGCGGTCGGCGACGTGCGCGGCCTCGGCCTCTTCTGGGGCCTCGAGCTCGTGAAGAGTCGCGAGACGAAGGAGATGCTCGTGCCGTTCAACGCCGGCGGCGAGGCCGCCGCCCCGGTCGCGCGGCTGCAGCGCGCGGCGCTCGAGTCGGGGCTCTATCTGATGACCCACTGGAACGTCGTCATGGTCTGCCCGCCGCTGACGATCACGCGCGAAGAGCTCGAGGAAGGGCTCGCCGTCCTCGACGACGCGCTCTCGATCGCCGACGAATACGTCGTCTAGCTCTCCCAGCTAGCCGGCGCAGCTGCCGGAGCCGACGCCCGGCAGCTTCTCCAGGAGCTCGGAGAGGCGCTCGATGTCCTGCTCGTCGAGCGCGCCACGGAAGAACCCCCGCAGCACCTCGGTGTGGATCGCGCCGACGCACTCGAGCGTCTGGGCGCCCTCGTCCGTGAGCACCGCCCAGGTGACGCGGGCGTCGCCCGCGCATTGCTTGTTCTCGACGAAGCCGGCGGCCTGGAGGCCGTCGAGCAGCCGGGTGACCCCGGAGGGCGTCAGCATCAGGAGCGCAGAGAGATCGACGCGGCGCAGCCGCTGGTTCTCCGCCTTCGCCAGGTGCAGAAGGGCCTCGAAGTCGTTGAACGTGAGCCCCCGCGGCGAGAGCACTTCCGCCTCCAGCTCCCGGCGCAGCACGCTTTGGGCCCGCATCAGGCGGGCGAAAGCGTCGAGCTCAATTGCTTGCGTGGTCAATACTTGACGGCTCAAGGTTTATCCTCTAGATTAGTTGCGTACACAAGGATACATCGTCAAACCAAGGAGAGCAATGAGCAGCACGGAACACACTACGTCTACCGCCACCGGGATTCCAGCCGGTACGTGGAGTGCGGACACCGTCCACTCGAGCATCGGCTTCGCCGTCAAGTACAGCGGCGTGATGACGTTCCGGGGCACCTTCAAGGAGTTCGACGCCAAGCTCGTCGACGGCCGCCTCGAGGGCACGGTCAAGGTCGACAGCGTCGTCGTCGACGACCCGAACCTGGCAGGCCACCTGCAGACGCCCGATTTCTTCGACGCCGAGCAGTACCCGGAGCTGCGCTTCGTCTCGGAGACGATCGAGCGCGACGGGGACAAGGTCTCGATCGCAGGCGACCTGACCTTGCGCGGCGTCACCCAGCCCGTCGAGATCACCGGCACGATCACCGGTCCGATCACCGACGCCTACGGCAACGAGCGCCTCGGCCTCGATCTCGAGACGTCGATCAACCGGCGCGACTACGGGATCAACTGGCAGATGGAGCTCCCGAGCGGCGACCCCGGCCTGGCCGACGAAGTCACGATCACAGCCAACCTCGCACTGGTCCAGGCGTAGTCGAGATGAAGATCCTGGCGATCAGCGGCAGCCTCCGGCGGGAGTCCCACAACACGGACCTCCTCCGAGGGGCTGCCGCCGCCGCGCCGGACGGCGTCGAGATCGAGCTCTACCACGGGCTGAAGGACATCCCGCCCTACGACGCCGACGACGACATCCCGGGCAAGCAGCCCCTGCCGGTGCGGCGCTTCAAGGCCGCTCTCGAGCAGGCCGACGCCGTCCTGATCTCGACGCCCGAGTACAACTCCTCGATTCCGGGCGTGCTGAAGAACGCCCTCGACTGGGCTTCGCGGCCGCTCGCGGACTCGCCGGTGCGGAACAAGCCCATCGCGGTGATGTCCTCCAGCACGGGCATGTTCGGCGGCGTCTGGGCGGCTGCCGAGACCCGCAAGGTCCTCGGCGCGCTCGGCGCCCGCACGATCGAGGACACGGTTGCGGTGCCGAAGGCCGACCAACGGCTGGCGAACGGCGTCGACGCGGAGCTGATGGGCGAGCTTCGCTCGGTCGTCGATGCGCTGCAGGCCGCCATCGAAGCG
Organism: Gaiellaceae bacterium; assembly: GCA_033858115.1. Lineage (GTDB taxonomy): Bacteria > Actinomycetota > Thermoleophilia > Gaiellales > Gaiellaceae > Gaiellasilicea. The sequence goes on along the minus strand of JAWVCV010000256.1, from coordinate 1,753 downwards.
CGCGCAGAGCGCGCAGCCGCCTAGCGCAGAAAGCCCGCCACGGCACCGGCGGTGTCGTCGAGGGCATCCCAGAGCACCGTGTGTCCCGCCGCGATGCGCTCGACCTGAAGCAGGTCGCCCAGCGCGGCGACATGCGTGTCGAGAAGGGCGTCGTAGGGCAGGTACGACGTCTCGCCCAGCACGAGCAGCGTCGGGATGCTGACGCGCGAAAACGGCGGCGGCTCCCGGGTCATCTCGCCGTAGGCCGCGACGACGGCGCTCTGACAGTAGAGGTAGCGCCAGCGGCCGTCGTCGTCCGGCAGCAGGTGCTCGCGCAACTCTCCTTCGACGAGCTCGCGCGGCGCGGTCGTCAGCGCGCTCTCCTCGTAGCGCCGGTCGATCCCCTCCTCGAACGAGACGTAAGAGCGATCACGGCGGGCGTTCTCCGCTGCCGCGAGCCCCACGTGCGCCGGGAGCCAGATTGCCGGGTCGAGCAGCACGAGCCGCTCGACGCGCTCGGGCCTCGCCGCCGCAACCTCGTAGGCGATCCTGCCGCCGAACGAATGGCCGAGCCAGGAGCAGCGCTCCTCCGGCGCAGCCGCCAGCACGTCCGCGACGTGCTGCTCGAGATGCCACGGCGGCTCCCACGTCGAGCCGCCGTGCCCGCGCAGGTCCAGCGCGACGACGCGGAATCGATCGGTGAGGCGTGCGGCCAGCTCGGCGAAGTGCCTGGCGTGGCTGGTGACACCGTGCAGGCAGACGAGCGGGGGCAAGCTCTCGTCGCCCCACTCGCGGCGGACGAGGGTCAAGTCGTCGAGACGCCGAGCGGCCCCGATGCCAGCTCCGTCCGCCGGGTGCCGGCGTCGTTGACGAGGCTCCAGACGACGACGCCGTCCTTGTCGATCAGGAACGTTCCCCGCACCGGGGTGCCGCGTCGCTCGTCCAGGACGCCATACGCCCTGGCGACCTCGCCGTGCGGCCAGAAGTCCGACGCCAGCGTGTACGTCAGGCCGAGTTGCTTCTTCCACGCCTGCCGCGTGGGCGCCGAGTCGCACGAGACGAGCACGACGTCGGTCTCGGCGCTCTCGAAGGCGGGCATGTTCTCCTGCAGGTCGCGGGCCTCCTCCTCGCACATCGCCGTGAACGCGAACGGGTGGAAGACGAGCAAGACGTTGCGGCGTCCCCGAAAGTCGTCCAGCCGGACGCGCTCCGAGCCCAGGACCTGAAGGTCGAAGTCCGGGGCCTTACTGCCCGTCTGGATCTGTTGCTGCTCCGCCACCGTCCGCCTCCTCGCCGTGACCCGAAGGCCGATAGTAGCGGCGGCCTCTCAATTCCTCCGGAAGGTAGTCGAGCTCGGAGCCTCGCGGATCGGTGTGCGGGTCGACGTAGCCCTTGCCGTGACCCAGCTTCTTCGCGCCGGCGTAGTGGGCGTCGCGGAGCATGGGCGGCGGGCGAAGGTTGCCACCCTCGCGGACATCTCGGCGCGCGTCCCAGATCGCGTTCGCGCTCGCCTTGGACTTCGGCGCAGTCGCGAGGTAGATCGTGGCCTGGGAGAGGTTGAGCTGCGCCTCCGGCAGGCCGACGTGCTCGAGCGCGTGAGCCGCGGCGACGGCGACCTGCAGGCCACGCGGATCGGCGTTGCCGACATCCTCCGAGGCGAAGATCACCAGCCGCCGGGCGATGAAGCGGGGATCCTCGCCGCCCTCGAGCATCGAGGCCAGGTAGTAGACGGCGGCGTCGGGGTCGGAGCCGCGCATCGACTTGATGAACGCCG
>JAWVCV010000255.1:0-3593 GCA_033858115.1 Gaiellaceae bacterium | reverse complement strand
TCGGCGTAGTCGCGGCGCGCGAGCTCCTGCGCGCACGTGGCGCCGACGTTGCCGGCGCCGACGACGGTGACCTTGTGCCTCACGGCAGCACCTCCAGCTTCTCGATGATCGCGTCGGCGACCTCGCTCGTGCCGACCGCGGTCGGGTCGTCGCGAGTCGGCTTCATGTCGTAGGTCACGCTCTTGCCCTCCGCGATCACCTCGGCGATCGCCTTCTCGAGCCGCTCCGCGGCCGCGAGCTCCTCGAGGTGGCGGAGCATCAGCATCCCCGAGAGCATCATCGCCATCGGGTTGACCTTGTTCTGCCCCGCGTACTTCGGCGCCGAGCCGTGGGTCGGCTCGAAGACCGCGGTCTTGGAGCCGAAGTTCGCGCCAGGCGCGAGCCCGAGGCCGCCGATCAGTCCGGCGCAGAGGTCGGAGACGATGTCCCCGTACAGGTTCGGCAGCACGAGCACGTCGTACTCCTCCGGCCGCTGCACCATCTGCATCGACAGGTTGTCGACGATCCGGTCGTCGAATTCGATGTCCGCGTTCTCGGCGGCGACGTCGCGCGCCACGTGCAGGTACAGGCCGTCGGTGAACTTCATGATGTTCGCCTTGTGCACGGCCGTGACCTTGCGGCGGCCGTTGCGGCGCGCGTAGTCGAACGCGAACTGGACGATCTGGCGCGTGCCGGTCTCGGAGATCGGCTTGATCGAGATGCCGGAGTCGCGGCGAATGTCGGGGTAGCCCTTGGACGCGAGCCAGTCGAGCAACTCGTCGGCGTCCTCGGTGCCCTCCTCGAACTCGACGCCCGCGTACAGGTCCTCCGTGTTCTCGCGCACGACGATCAGGTCGACGGTCGCGTAGCGGGAGCGGACCCCCGGATAGCTCTTGCACGGGCGGATCTGGCCGTAGAGGTCGAGCGCCTTGCGCAGGCCGACGTTGACGGAGCGAAAGCCGCCGCCGACCGGCGTGGTGATCGGGCCCTTCAGCGCGGTGCCGTTGCGGCGGATCGACTCGAGAACGTGCTCCGGCAGCGGGTTGCCGTCGTTCTCGTCCATCACGTCGGTCCCTGCGTGCTGGACGTCCCAGTCGAACTCGACGCGGGTCGCCTCGAGCACGCGGCGGGTCGCCTCGGTGAGCTCGGGGCCGGTCCCGTCGCCGGGGATGAGAGTGACGCGATGAGGCATCCGGCGCGTGACTCTACCGGCCGGTTGCAGGGAAGCGTTGCGGGTAATGTCCCCCTCGATGGCAGGCCCGAAGAAGTCCGTCGCGCTCTCGGGCGTCACCGTCGCGGAGACGAGCATCTGCTCGATCGATCCGGACGAGGGCGTCCTCATGTACCGGGGCTATGACATCTCGGAGCTTGCCGAGCACGCGAGCTACGAGGAGGTCGCCTACCTCCTCCTCCAGGGGGAGCTGCCCTCCGGCGACGAGCTCGAGGCGTTCACGGAGCGCGTTGCGGCCGCGCGCGACCTGCCGCCGGCGGTGCAGACGATCGTCGACGGGAACGCCATGGACGCGTCGCCGATGGAGATGCTGCGGACGGCGGTCTCCGCGCTCTCGTTCGGCGACCCCGCCGAGGACGCGATCGACCGTGACAACGAGCTGCGCAAGGCCGTTGCCCTGATCGGGCAGCTGCCGACGATCGTCGCGCGCTACGAGCGCCGGCGTCACGGCGCGCCGCTCGTCGACCCCGACCCGGCGCTGGGCTACGCCGAGAGCTTCTTGACGATGTTGCGCGGCGAGGCTCCGACGGTCGAGGAGGCGCGCGCCTTCGAGGTCGCGATGATCCTGCACGCCGAGCACGAGATGAACGCGTCGACGTTCACCGCACGCGTCGTCGCCGGCACGAACTCAGACCTGCACTCCGCGATCGTCGCCGCCATCTCCGCGCTCAAGGGGCCCCTGCACGGGGGGGCCAACCAGGCGGCGATGGAGATGCTCGAGGAATTCGGATCCGCAGACGCCGTGGCAGGGAAGATCCGCTCCCGGCTGGAGGCGAAGCAGCCGCTCTACGGCTTCGGGCACCCGCTCTACCGCGCCATGGACCCGCGGGCGCCGATCCTGCGCCGGCTCGCGGAGCAGTTCGCGGATGACAGCGAGCCGAACCTGCTCGAGCTCGCGACCGCCGCCGAACGTGAGGCGCACGAGCAGAAGGGGCTCTGGCCGAACGTCGACCTCTACTCGGGCGTTCTCTACCACTATCTCGGGATCCCGACCGACCTCTTCATCCCGCTCTTCCAGATGGCGCGCGTGGTGGGGCAGGCGGCGCATGTGCTCGAGCAGCATGCGGGCGGGAAGATCATCCGTCCGAGCGCCGAGTACGTGGGCGAGCCGCGGCGCGACTACCCGGTGCTGGAGCTGCGAGGCGACCGGTGACGGAGGTGAGCGAGTTCAAGCCCGGCCTCGAGGGTGTCGTCGCCTTCGAGACGGAGATCGCCGAGCCTGACCGCGAGGGCGGGGCGCTCCGCTACCGGGGCGTCGACATCGAGGAGCTGGTCGGGCATTACCGCTTCGAACAGGTCTGGGGTCTCCTGGTCGACGAGCGCTTCGATCCCGGCCTGCCCGCAGCCGAGCCCTACGAGGGCGGGGGGCTGACCGGGAGCACGCCGGCCGACCTGCAGTCGGTGACCGCGCGGCTGGGAGCCGAGTGGGGGGTCCAGAAGCTGATCGACATCTCCGACGACGAGGCCCGCGAGGACCTCCGTCGCCTCTCGGCTCAGTTCATCTCGATTGCGGCGCAGTCGGCGCGGCTTGCGGACGGCAAGACCGACCGGGTCCCGGCCGAGACGATCAGCCAGGGGCAGACGACGGCCGAGCGCTTCTTCCTCGAGTGGCGCGGCGAGGTCGATCCGAAGCACGTGCAGGCGCTCGACACCTACTGGATCTGCACCTGCGAGCACGGCCTCAACGCATCGACCTTCGTCGCCAGGGTCACCGCGTCCACCGGCTCGGACTGCGCCGCTGCGCTCTCTTCCGCGGTCGGGGCGCTCTCCGGCCCGTTGCACGGCGGCGCACCCGCGCGAGTGCTGCCGATGCTGGACGCGGCCGCCGAATCGGGGGATCCCGAGGGATACGTCCAGAGCCTGATCGAGCGCGGCGAGCGGCTCATGGGCTTCGGCCATCGTGTCTACCGCGCCGAGGATCCGCGCGCCCGCCTGCTGAAGCACACGGCCAAGGAGCTCGGGGCGCCCCGCTACGAGGTGGCCGACAAGCTCGAGCAGGCGGCGCTCGCCGCGCTGCGCAAGAAGTCGCCGGACCGGCCGCTCGAGACGAACGTCGAGTTCTGGTCGGCCGTCGTCCTCGACGTCGCCGACGTGCCGCCGCAGCTCGCGCCGGCGATGTTCGCCTGCTCGCGCACCGCCGGCTGGTCGGCGCACATCCTGGAGCAGAAGAAGCTCGGCCGGCTGGTACGGCCCTCGGCGCGGTACGTCGGCCCGGGACCTCGGCCCGCCTCCTCGGTCGGATGACGCTCGCGGAGGCAGCGGCTCGCGCGGACGAGCTCGCCTCCGCCGGCGACGAGCGCGGGCTCGCCACGCTCCGGCAGGAGTGGGAGGACGAACTCGAGCATGCCGTCCGCAACTCCGACTACCGCGTCCGCGCGCAGGC
>JAWVCV010000254.1:0-13089 GCA_033858115.1 Gaiellaceae bacterium | reverse complement strand
GTGACGATCCGGTCGAGCGCATCGACGTCCACCTCGGCGACGAGCGCCGGATCGACCTCGATCGTGATCCGCACCGCCGCGAGCGGTGCGACCGCGTCGACGATCTCCTCGATCCGCTCGCGCACGGTGACACGCTGGGGCTTGATCACGACCGCCTCCGCATCGAGCCGCGAGAGATCGAGCAACTGCTCGACGAGGTCGCGCAGCCGACGGATCTGCTGGGTCAGCGCACGCTGCAGCTCATCGAGCTGCTCGGGGGCGAGTTGGAGACCCCGTTCGCTGATCGTCTCGGAAAGCCCGTAGATCGCCGCGACCGGCGACCGAAGCTCGTGCGCCGCGAGCGCGACGAACTGGCTCTTCAACTCGTCGGCCCGCTCCAGCGCGATCCGCGCCTCGCGCTCCTGGGCGAACAGCCGGGCGCGATCGAGCGCGAGCCCCGTCAGCGAGCCCAGCGTCTGCAGGAGCTTGCGCTCTTCGTCGCCGAAGTAGGGGGCGAACGCGCTCGTCTGGACGAGCATCCGGCCGAAGGGGAACACCCATGCCGTCACCTCGCCGCCCTCCCCGACCGTGCCGTGCACGCCGATCCTGCGGCCGTCAGCGTCCTCGAGGGCGACCCCGCGGGCGCCGACGATCATCGTCATCGGCTCGAGCACCCGCGCCGCGACGTCTTCCTCGGTCGTGGCTGTCATCAGCTGGCCGACGGCACTCTGCAGGCGCGCCTGCTCGGGCCGGCGCCACATCTCGCGCAGCGTCCGGGGCGGCGAGAAGCCGAGCAGGAAGGCGGCGCCACTCACGGTCGCGAGGAGCGCCACGACCAGCGCACCGATCGAATGCGGGTCAGGGGCGGCAACGGCAAGCAGGAGCGCGGCGGTGATCGCGGTCGAGGCGAACGCGAGCATCCGCATCCGCCGCCGCGCGACCGTCGCTTCGGCGCCGCCCGCGCGCCAGAGCCGGATCGCGACGATCGACAGCAGCACCGACCAGTGGACGAGGAAGGCGGCGAGATACAGCCAGAACCACCAGGGCCACGCCTCGCCCTCGGCCGGGAGGTACGGCAGCGCGAACGTGGTCGCGACGAGCAGCGTGCTCAGAGAGTCGACGAACCGGGCGAGCGGACGCTTGGCCGTCTGGAACGCTGACGAGAAGCGGTACAGCAGGTACGGGAAGAGGAGGAGGATCGCGAGGTCGAAGCGCTGGAGGACCTTGAGGGCGGCCGCGTCGGGGCTGTCCGGCAGGACCCTGCCGGCGAGGATGACCCAGGAGAGCGCGACGAACGCAAGCGCCGCCCAGAGCCCGGTGCTGCGCCCGTGCTCGCGGCGCCATTGGCGCAGGGCGACGAGCGCGATCGCCGCAAACAGAGCAAGGTTGACGATCCCGACCAGCTCGACTGCCTGCCGCACGGTCCCTCCTGGGCGCGCTCATCCTACCGACGCATCAAAATGCGACAAACAAGCCGAAAATCCTCTGTTTCGCGCTAGTGAGACTCGGGAGCGAGGAAGCGGAAGAGCGCCTCCGCCACGCACGCCGGTTTCCCCTGCCCCTCGAGCTCGATCGTCGCCGCCACGCGCGCCTGCTTGCCGAGAGCGACCTCTTCCACGTCCTCGACGCGAAAACGACCGCGGATGAGGCTGCCGACGGGCACCGGTGAGGTGAAACGGACGCGGTTGAGCCCGTAGTTCAGGGTCAGTCCATAGCCCTCGAGCGGGGGGAGCGCTTGCTCGAAGAGCGGCACGACGAGCGAGAGCGTCAGGAAGCCGTGCGCGATCGTCGTCCCGAACGGGCCGGCGGCGGCGCGCTCGGGATCGGTGTGGATCCACTGCGGGTCGTCGGTGGCGCGCGCGAACTCGTCGATGCGGGCCTGGTCGATCTCGAGCCACGGCGAGACGAGTTCCTGTCCGACCAGCTGCTCGATCACCATCGGATCACCGATGCCGCCCAGGTGTAGCCCGTCCCGGCTGCGAGGAGCAGGACGAGCTCGCCCTCGGACAGCTCGCCTGCGCGCGCGGCCCGGTCGAGCGCGAGCAGCGGGTCGACGCCGCTCATGTGGCCCGTGTCGTCGAGATAGGCCGCGCGGGGACTCCCGAGCGCGCCCACGATCGCCTCGTGCATCGAGCGCTTCATGTGGATCCCGCACACGTAGGAGAGGTCAGCCAACTGCGCACCGGAGCGCTCGAGCGCGCCTCGCGCCGCGCTGACGAAGTTCGGCAGGCTGACCTCGTCGAGGCCGCCCTTCATCTGGGCGGGATCGGCGACGTCGAGATAATGGCGTCGGCCGGCAACGGACTCCGCCGACGCCGGCTCGACCGACCCTCCCGCCGGCACCTTCACCTGGAGGGAAAACGACCCGTCGGTGATCGCGTGGCAGCCGAGCAGCTCATGCGGGGCGTCGCGCGTGAGCAGACCGGCCACCGCACCGTCGCCGAAGTTGAACATGAAGCGGGAGCGCTCGTTGGAGTAGTCGAGCAGGTACGACTCCCTGCAGGCGGCGACGAGGAGCACGTTGCGGAGCTCCGGCTCCGCGAGCAGGAAGTTCCGGGCGAGCCGCAGCGCGACCGGCGTGCCGCAGGAGACGTTCGCGTACTCGAGCCCGTAGGCGTTGTCGCAGCCCAGCCGGTGCGCGATCCAGGGCGCTGCCTGCCAGACGGGGTAGTCCGTCCAGAGCGAGCCGTAGTACATGACGACGTCGATCTCGGCCGGGTCGACGTCGTGCTGGCCGAGGAGGCGCGACGCAGCCTCGACCGCCATGTCGCTGACGTGCTCGTCGGCAGCCGCGATGTGCTTCCCGCGCAGGCCGAACTTCTCGAGGATCACCTGTTCCGGAATCGCGCTCGCCTCGGCGATCTCGGCCGCGGTCAGCCAGCGCTCGGGAAGATACGACGCCGTCGCGGCGACGCCGATCACGAGGTGCGGTCCTCGGCCCCGAGCGCGCGGACGACGATCCGGGCCAGCTCGTCGAAGACCGCCTCGGGCATCTCCCGCTCTCCGTTCCAGAGGATCCAGCGCATCCCGACGAGCTCGCCGATCCCCATCAGGCTCCAGGCAAGCACCTCGGGGTCGCCCTTGGCAACCTCGCCCGCCGCCATCGCCTGCTCGAGCCCCGCGGCGTAGGGGCGCAGAAGCCGGTCGTAGTGGGTCTGCAGCGTCTCGGGCGAGACGAACTCGGCCTGGCGGATGATCCGGTAGAGGGCGGGATGGTCGGCCGTGAACCGGAAGAACGCCCCGAAGCCGAGCAGCTCCTGCTCCGCGCGTGTCTTGCCCGCCGCGGCCGCCTCGGTCATCGCATGGCGGACGCGCGAGTTGAGGTCGAGCACGACCTCGTCGAAGACCACCTTCTTGCTCGCGAAGTAGAGGTAGAACGTGCCCTGCCCGACCCCGGCCGCCTCGGTGATCTTGACGATCGACGCGTCGTGGTAGCCGAGCTCCGCGAAGACGTGCTCCGCCGCCTCGAGCAGCTTGTGGCGGGTGCGCTCGCCGCGCGCAGTCAGCTGCTTCATCGCACGAGCTCCAGCAGCTCCGACTTGACGACCTTGTCGAGCGCGTTCCGCGGCAGCGACTCGACGAAGCGGACGCCCCGCGGGATCTTGTACTTCGCCAGGCGGTCACGGCAATGCGAGAGCAGGTCCTCCTCCGTCGCTTCGCCGTCCAGGACGACGAAGGCGAGACAGGCCTCTCCCCAGCGCTCGTCCGGCACGCCGACAACGGCTGCCTCCTTCACGGCCGCATGCTCGTGGAGGACGTTCTCGATCTCGGCCGGATAGACGTTCTCGCCGCCCGAGATGACCATGTCCTTGGTGCGGCCGACGATGCGGTAGTAGCCCTCGTCGTCTCGCGCGGCGACGTCGCCGGTGAGGAGCCAGCCGTCTGCGAATGCGGCCGCCGTGGCCTCGGGGTTGCGCCAGTAGCCGGCGAAGACGTTCGGGCCCTTGACGACGAGCTCGCCCTCCGCGGCGCCCTCGAGCACCTTTCCGGACGCCGGGTCGCGAAGAGCCACGTCCACGTGGGGGTACGGCTTGCCGGCGAAGCCGCGCTTGCGCGCGGCGTCCTCCGGCGGCAGGCAGAGGACATTGGGTGCCGCCTCGGTGAGGCCGTACCCCTGCACGATCTCGACCCCGCGCTCGTGCCAGGTCTCGAGCAGCGCTTCCGGCATCGGCGCGCCGCCGACGACCGCGCGGCGCAGCGTCCAGAGATCCGCCTTCGCGAAGCCCGGCTCCCGCGCCATGAAGAGATACGTCGCGGGCACGCCCATCATCGTCGTCACGTGCTTCTCGGCGATCAGCGCGAGCGCCCGGGCGGGGTCGAACGCAGGCTCCAGCACCACTGTGGCGCCCTTCCACCAGGCGAGCAGCGGTTGCACGTTCCAACCACCGACGTGGAACTGCGGCAGCACCTGCAGCACCGTGTCCTCCGCACTGAGGCCGGCGACCCGGTCGAACGACAGGTTCGTCCAGAAGCAGTTGGCGTGCGTGAGCAGCGCGCCCTTCGGCTTGCCGGTCGTGCCCGACGTGTAGACGAGCAGCAGGCCGTCGTCGTCGTGCGGCCCCGCGGGGAGATAGTTGCTGTCAGCAACTAAGTCCTCGAGCCCCGCCGTGCGCTTGAGGAGCGCCTCCCCGGCCTCCGCGTACTCGGGCGAGCAGAGCAGCAGAGCCGGCTCGGCGTCCTCGAGCTGGAAGCGCAGCTCGGGCGGGGCGAGGCGGGTGTTCAGCGGCATCAGGATCAGCCCCGCCTTCGCGCAGGCGAAGAAGACGACGACGTGCTCGGGGCTGGTGCCCGTGAGCGTCGCGACCCTGTCGCCCGGGAGGAGACCGGCACCCAGGAGGCCTGCTGCGAGGCGCTCCGACCGCTCGTCGAGCTCGGCGTACGTCGTCTCGGCGCCGCGAAAGTCGATCGCGACGCGCGTCGGCGTGGTGCGCGCCCGGTCGCGGATCCAGCGGTCGAGCGTCAGCACAGGAACTCCTCCAGCTCCCGCACGAACCGTTGCGGCTCCTGCCACATGAAGAGGTGCCCGCAGCCGGCGTAGACCGAGAGGCGGGCGTCCGGGATCGACTCGGCGAGCAGGTCGCTGTTGCGCGGATCGACGACGACGTCGCCGTCGCCGTGCTGGACGAGCGTCGGCGCCGCAAGCGAGCCGAGACGGTCAGAGGCGTCGAAAGCAGCCCCAGCCGCGGCCTGGGCGGCCCAGGCCTCGAAGCGCTGTGCCGTGCGCTCGCGGTGCTCGAGGATCCGCTCGACGAGCTCCGGCCGAGCGTCCGGCTCGAGCGCATTCTCGACGTACTCCCTGAGCGTGGCCCGCGCCTGCATCAGCTCGACCGTTCGCTGCGGCATCGGGAAGGCCTGCGGGCCGCCGGGCGTGGTGCAGGCGAGCACGAGCCTGTCGACGCGCTCCGGGTGCCCGAGCGCGAGCTCCTGCGCGACCATGCCGCCGAGGCTCGTTCCGGCCACGTGCGCGCGCTCGACCCCGGCCTCGTCCAGCACCTGGACAGCGTCCACGGCCAGCTGCGCAGCCGTGTACGGGCCTGCGGGGGCGTCACTCTCGCCGATGCCGCGGTTGTCGAAGAGGAGCACGTCGAACGTCTCTGCGAGTGACTCCACGACGGGCTCCCAGCCCCAGCGCGCGTAGCCGAGGCCATGGATCAAGAGCAGCGGCGGCCCGCTGCCATGGCGCTCCCAGCCGATCTTCACGGCCGCACCAGGCGCAGGCGCCGGCCGAGCCCCGCCAACCCGCCGGGGACGAAGAAGACGAGCAGGATGAAGAGCGTCCCGAGGATGAAGAGCGGCTCCGAGAGCGGCTTCTCGAGCACGGAGGGCAGGCCGTCGATCGTCGACGAGCCCGCGAGCGAGCCGAGCCGCTGGTCGGCGAGCGTGTACAGGAACCCGCCGAGGAGCGCGCCGTAGCGCGTGCCGGCGCCCCCGATCACGACCATCACGAGCAGCGTCAACGTGAAGCTCGCCGTCGTCACCTGCGGTGACGCGCCGGTGCCGAGCACGAGCAGCCAGACGACGCCGCCCATCGTGGCGAGGAACGACGCCAGCACGAACGCGAGCAGCTTGAACAGGTAGGGCTGCAGGCCGATCACCTCGACCCGGCGCTCGTTCTCGCGGATTGCCTGCAGCACGCGTCCGGGGGAGCTGTTGACGGCCCAGCGGATGACGAGGAAGACGACCGCGGCGTAGGCGAGCGCCAGCCAGTAGAGGTGCTTCGTGTTCAGCACGCCGACGAGGAAGTCGGGGATCGGCTCGAAGTTGAGCCCGAGGCCCTCCTCGCCGCCCGTGAGCCCATTCGGGTTCTTCTGCACGAGCACCTGGCCGGCTTGCGCGAACGCGAGCGTCACCATCGCGAACGCGATCCCGCCCACGCGCAGGCTGATGGCGCCGAGCGCGAGCGGAACGAGGATGCCGACGCCGACGACGACGAGCAGCGACTTCGCGAGCCCCCACTCCCACTTCGTCAGCGCGATCGTCGTCAGGTAGACCCCGAGCGCGAAGTAGAGCGCGTGACCGAAGGACAGCAGCCCTGCGTAGCCGAAGAGGAGGTCGTAGGTGAGCGCGACGCCGGCGAAGACGAGGCAGAGGGCGAGGAGCCCGAGCGTGCCGGGGCTGTCGAGCGGCCCGCCGAAGAGCACCGGGATGTCGAGCGAGAGCTGCGGCACAACCGCGAGCACGGCGAGGATCGCCACGGGCACGAGGAACGGGCGCACGCGCCTCAATGCGCCACCTTCGGGGCGAGCCCCTCGGGCTTCAGCAGCAGCACGATCGCGAGCAGCAGCACGACGGCGAGGTCGCCGAGCCCGCTCGAGGCGTAGTAGTTCGCGTACTGCTGGATCAGGCCGACCGCGACCGCGGCTATCGCGGTGCCGCCGATCGAGCCGAATCCGCCGATGACGACGACGATGAAGGCGAAGATCAGCAGCGACGTGCCCCGCCCCGGGTCGACGACGCCGTAGTAGACACCCGAGAGGACGCCTGCAACCGCCGCCGCAGCGCCGCCGAGGGCGAAGACGAGCGTAAACGCGCGACGCACGTCGATCCCGAGCGCGGTCACCATGGCGCGGTTCTCGACGCCGGCGCGGATGATCAGCCCGTAGCGGGTGTAGCGGAGGAACGCCGTCAGACCGACGAGCACGAGCGCGGCGGTGGCAATCTCGACAAAACGGTCGTTCGGGATCGAGGCGCCGAGGACCGAGGTCGTGTCGATCAACCAGGAGGGAACCGGGAACGGCCGCGCGTCGAAGCCCCAGATCGCCTCGACAAGCGCGTTCAGCGCCAGCGCCAGGCCGACGGTGACGAGCACCTGCTCGACCGGCCGGCGATAGAGCGGCCGGATCAGGACGAGCTCGATCAACGCCGCGAGCACGGCGCCGACCGCGATCCCGAACAGGGCGCCGAGGAGCAGCTTCGTCCCCGGACCGCCGTCGACCTTCGTCGACATCCACCAGGTCGAGTACGCCCCCACGGAGAGCAGCGCACCGTGCGCGAAGTTGAGGACGCCCATCAGCCCGTAGATCAGCGAGAGGCCGGATGCGATCAGGAAGTACATCGCACCGAGGCCGAGGCCCGTGATGGTCAGGAGAACGAACGTGCTCAATGCGAGCCACCGTGGACGCCGAGCAGCGCCCGCACCTTCTCGGGGTCGCCGAGCAGCTCGGCGGCGGGACCCGCGTGGACGACACGGCCGACGTCGAGCACGACCACCTGCTGCGCGACGCGCGCGACGACGGCGAGGTTCTGCTCAACGAGGAGGACGGTCGAGAGCTCGGCGGCGCGCTCGAGCGCGGCTGCGACCTCGGTCACGAGGAGCGGCGCCAGGCCCTTCGTGGGCTCGTCCACCAACAGGACCGGGTTGTCGTTCAGAAGCGCCCGGGCGATCGCGACCATCTGCTGCTGACCACCCGAAAGCGTGCCGGCCTTCTGAGAGCCCCGCGCGCGAAGCTCCGGGAAGAGCTCGTAGACGAGCTCGTAGCGGGGACTGCCGTCCCGCTCCGCGAGGCGCAGATTCTCAGCGACCGTCAGCCCCGCGAAGACATCGCGGTCCTCGGGCACGTAGCCGATCCCGCGGCGGACGATCGCGTGTGTCGGCAGCCGGGTCAACTCCTCCCCGGCGAGCTCGACCGCGCCGCGGCGAGGGACGAGGCCGAGCATCGCCCGCAACGTCGTCGTCTTGCCGACGCCGTTGCGGCCGAGGAGCGCCGTGACGCCGCCCTCCGGCACCTCGAACGAGACGCCCTGGAGGACATGCGACTCGCCGAGATAGACGTGCAGGTCCCTGACCGTGATCAGCGCCACTAGAGCGGCTCTCCCAGATATGCGGTCTGCACGGTCTCGTTCGCCATCACCGCGGCCGGCTCGTCGAACGCCAGCAGCGCGCCGTGGTGCATGACCGCGATCTTCTCGGCGAGGCCGATCACCACCTCCATCCGGTGCTCGACCATCAGCACCGTCTTGCCTTCGTCGCGGTGCACCGACCGGATCAGCTCCACGAGCTCGTCGACGTCCTCGGCCGACACCCCTGCCATCGGCTCGTCGAGCAGGATCACGTCCGGCCGCGCCGCGAGCAGCATCGCCAGCTCCAGCTTGCGCTTGTCGCCGTGCGAGAGCAAGCCTGCCGGCCAGAGGGCCCGCGCGGCGAGACCCACCTTTACGAGCGCCCCGTCCGCCCGCTCGATCGCCTCCCGCACCGACATCGCCCGCCGCCAGACGCGGAGCGACCCCCCAATGTCCGCCTCAGCGGCCAGGCGCACGTTCTCGTGCACCGAGAGGAGCGGGAAGACGCTCGACACCTGGAAGGTGCGGCCCAGGCCCGCGCGCGTCCGCCGGTAAGGCGGCGCGGCGGTCACGTCCCGGCCGTGCAGCTCGACGCTCCCCGCCGTCGGTCGCAGCAGGCCCGAGAGCAGGTTGAAGAGCGTCGTCTTCCCGGCGCCGTTCGGGCCGATGATGCCGACGAACTCACCCGCGCGGACCTCGAGCGAGACATCGGCGACGATCTTGGCCCCGCCGATGTCCAGCCCGAGGTTGCGCGTGGCGAGGATCGGTGCGGAGGTGCTCACGATCCCCGGAGTTCAGGTCGTCGCTGCTAGCGCTTCTCCGGCGGGGCGACGAACTGCCCCTTGATCCGCGCGATCACCTTGGGCTGGAACTTGCCGTTCGCGCCCTTGACCAGCTTCACCTGGAACATCGGCTGGATCATCGCGTGGTCGGACGCGCGGATCGACTGCTGCCCCTTCGGGCCGACGAAGTTCCAGCCCTCGAGCGCGGCGATCATCTTGTCGACGTCGTCGCCCTTCGCTCCCGTCAGCGCCCGCACGATCATCTGGCCGGCGACGAAGCCGTCCGGCGTGAAGAGGTCGGGCACCTGGCCGCGCTTCCGCATCGAGTTGACGAGGAAGTCGTTGACCTTGTTCTTCGGCCCGGTCGAGACATAGTGCGAGAGGAAGTCGATCTTCGCGGCCACGTCGCCGAACGTCGTCCACGTCGCGCGCTCGGCGAGCCCGGTCGTGATCTTGTTCGAGACCCCGAAGGCGCCCTGCTGCTCGAGCGCACGCCACATCGCCGGCGCGGTCGTGCCGGCCCAGGCGACGAACAGGAGGTCCGGGTTCGCCTGCTTCACCTGCTGGGCGAACGGAGTGAAGTCCTGCGCCGAGAGCGGCACGAGCAAGCGGCTGACCGTGTGCCCCTGCGAGCCGACGATCGAATTGACGGCCGCGTAGTTGCCGACGCCGAACGCCGAGTCCTGCGCGAAGACAGTGACCTTCTTGCCGACCCCCTTGAGGAACGTCGCGGCCGTCTTCACGTCCTGATAGGTCTGGCGGCCGGAGCGGAACGTGTACTTGTTGATCCCTGTCACGGCATCGCTGGCCGCCGGGCCGGAGATGAAGAGGATCTTGTTCTGCTCGGCCAGCGGCGCCATCTGCAGCGCAACGCCCGAGGAGACGCTGCCGGCGAGAATCTTGTAGCCCTTGCCGATCAGGTCCCTGCCGGCCGCGACGGCCTTCGTCGGATCGGTGCCGTCGTCGACGACGGTCAGCTCGATCTTCCGCCCGTTGACTGCATTCTTGCCCTGGGTCGCATAAGCGAGCCCGTACCGGAGTCCCTGGATGTACTCGGCGCCGTAGGCCGAGAGCAGCCCTGTGCGCGAATAGACGATCCCGACCTTGTAGGAGGCGGCCGCCTCCGACCCCGTGCCCGCCGCGGGCCTCGCCTGCGCGCCACTCGCAAACGCACCGAGCAACGCTGTCGTCGTCGCGAGCACCGCGACCCTCCGCAAACGCAATCCGTGCATGCCTGACCTCCGTGAGGAAGATGGAGAGTGCAAACCTGAGACCCGATTCAGGTCTTAACTTACGCACGGCGCCAAAGCGATGTCAAGCTCGTGTGCTGAGCGCTACGAGCCGAGCTCGTGCAGCAGCGGCCCGGTGTCGAGCGGGTCGTAGCCCAGCCGCGCGGCGATGTCCTCGCTGGTCGGACGGGTTCCCTCGCGGAAGAGCTCGAGCAGGCGCGCTCCGGTCTCGGGGCTGCGCCACCAGTTCTCGCCCACCTCGCGCACGAGCGACTGCCGCAGCTGAGCGGAGCGGATCCAGGCCCGCAGGTAGTCGGCGGAATAGAAGCCGGAGTCCATGTCGGAGAGATAGTTCTCGGCCGGATAATGGATCCCCGTGGCCGCGGTCAGGCGCTCCGAGTATCCGCCGGAGGTGCCGCCGTCGTCGCCGAAGCGGCCCCAGAACTCGAGCTCGAACTGAAGCTTCGCGCTGTAGCGGCGGAAGAGCAGCGCCTCGAGGAAGACGGTCGCCTCGGCATTCTCGGCGGCCTGTTCGTCGTCGAGCCCGAAGTGCTCGGCGTGCCAGCCGGGCTCACGCGAGATGGCCTCGACGATGTACGAGTAGATCTCGGTCAGCGCGTGGTCGCGCGAGAGCTTCCGGAACGTGAACGGCAGCCGGGGGTCGACGCCCGCGTAGTGAAGGGCATGCCCGGCTTCGTGCAGGAACGCCTGATAATCGTGCAGCCCGCCCTGGGCGCGCGTGATCAGGTGGACGAGGTTCGGCGGATCGGAGGCGATCACGCACGCGCGCGGCGACTTTTGCGGGCGGTCGTCGAGGTCGAGTCGGATGCCGGGCATCTGCTGCAGGTCGAGCCCCAGCGCGGCGAGCGTCGCGACGCAGACCTCCACCGCGCGATCCTTCGAGTACGTCTCCTCGAGCGGCGAGAGCCGCCGGAGGTAACTCGTGTGGTTCGAGCTCGGCACGTCCTCGCGCTCGGGGCCGAGCAGCTTCTCGAACCAGCGGCCACGCAGGCGAGCGTAGGCGTCCGCGGACCCCTCCGCGGCGGCGGCGAGCACGCGTTCGAGCGCCTCGAGCGAGATTCCCTTCTCGTCCGCGTTGCGGACGATCGGGTCCGGCTCGCCGGACAGCTCCGCCTCGAGAGACTCGCCGGCGGCGAGCAGCTCGAGCCGGTCCTGGTTGAAGCGGGCGTTCTCGGCGTTCGCGAGCGAGCCGAGCTCGTCCCGGTCGCCGTAGCGCGGGAGAACCGCCAGCTTCGCCTGGGCGGTCCGGAGCGGCAGCTCCTCCCCCCTCCAGTTCACCCGAGCCGCCAACACTCTGTTCTCGAGCTCGTCCTCGCGGCCGGCCAGTTCGGCCGCGACCAGCCCCGCTTCGCATGTCTTCCGCAGCCGGTAGAGAAGCTCCCGCTCATCCGCGCTGCCGGTCGACTCGGCCTCGTGCAGCACGTCGAGCTGCGCCGGCGAGAAGAGGTCCCGGTAGCGCTCGACGATCGCGGCCTGCTCCGAGATCTCCTTCTCGCCCACGCGAACGGCGCGTCCCTCCTCCGAGCGCTCGTACAGATAGCGCGAGAGGCGCTCCTCGTACTCCGCAGGGGTCCGGACGGCGGTGACGCTCACTGGCTTCGAGCCTATCTGACGCTGCAACCGGCGACGGCGGCGGCGAGGAGCCCCAGCTCGAACGGCTTCCCGAGCACGCCATCGACCCGCGAGCGCAGACCGGGGCCCACCTCGCTCGTCCCGGAGAGCAGGACGACGCGGACCGGCAGCTCGAGCGCCAGGATCTCGTCGAGCAGCTCGAGCCCGTCCTCGTTGCCGACGTGGATGTCGAGCAGGATCACATCGGGCAGCTCGTACTCGATCTGATCGCGTGCCTCGGTGAGGGTGCCGGCCTCGCGCACGCGATGGCCGTCGAGCTCGAGGTTGACCCGGCAGAGCAGCCGCAACGAGTGCTCGTCGTCGACCACGAGCACGCTCTTGACGTGCGTGCGCCCCCCTTCGCCGCCCATCTCGACGATGACTGTAGCGGTCCCGTACCGGATCCGTCCCGCCGCCCGTTTACCTTTTGGAAGTGGGAAACAGGGGTCATAGACAGCAAGCAAGCGCTGTCGCCAAGGTGCAGGAGCAGAAGTTGCCGCGGCCGAGCATGAGCTTTCGCCGCCGGGCCTGGCTCGAATTCCAGCGGGCGCTCGACCCGCTTGCACCGATCAGGCGGCCGCCGCCACCGCGCTCCTGAGGCGCGATAGGGACTCCTCGCGACCCAACAGCTCCAGGCTCTCGTAGAGCCCCGGCGAGATCTTCGACCCCGTCACGGCAACCCGGATCGGCGCGAATACCTGACGCGGCTTCAGGCCGAGCCGCTCGCACAGCTGCTTCAAGGCGGGCTCGAGCTGCTCGGCCGTCCACGGCTCGACCTGCTCGAGCGCCTCCACGACAGCCGACAGCACGTCGCGGTCGAGCAGCGCCGGATCGGGCTCGACGTCGTGGAAGAGGAAGCCGGCGATGTCGGGGAACTCCCCGAGCTTGACGATCTTTTCCTGCACCAGGGGCGCGGCTGCCCGCACCCGCTGCTCGTCCCAGTCGTACCCCTGCTCGCGCAGGTAGGCGACGAGCCGGTCGGCGTACTCCTGCGGAGGCAGCTCTCGCAGGTAGACCCCGTTCATCCAGTCGAGCTTGTCGTAGTCGAACGTGGCCGGGCTGGCGCCAACGCGCTCGAGCGAGAAGCGCTCGATCAACTCGTCCTTGGACATGATCGTCGTCTCGCCGTCGGGGGCCCAGCCGAGCAGCGCGACGAAGTTCATGATCGTCTCGGGCAGGTAGCCCGC
>JAWVCV010000253.1:0-2512 GCA_033858115.1 Gaiellaceae bacterium | reverse complement strand
GAATCTTCGGCCGCGTCTTCGGGCGCATCGGCGATGCCGAGAAGGCGCGCGAGAACCTCGAGCGCTCGGTCGAGCTCGCCCGCGGCTCCGACCGCAGCGAGGCGGTGCGGGCGCTGCTCACCCTCGGTTACCACCTAGAAGTCTCCGAGGCCGACTACGAGGGGGCGACGGGGGCCTATCGCGAGGCGCTCGACCTCGCGGTCGAGCTCGGCGACCTGCCTTCCCAGGTCGAGCTGCACGCCGCGCTCGCCGAGCTCGCGGTGACACGCGCGGACTGGGACGAGGCCGCGAAGGCCACCGACGCCAGCACCGAGCTCGCCGAGCGCGAGGGCTTGACCGGCAAGGCCTGCTTCCCCTTCGTGATCCGCGGTGTGCTCAGCTGGCGCCAGGCGGAGTGGGACGAGGCCGCCGCGTCCTGCCGGCGCGCGCACGAGCTCGGCGAGCAGGTCGGGCGCTCGGAGATCGCCTATGCGGCGCTGTTCTGGCTGGCGGCGACGCTGCGCGACTCGGGCGACTACGCCGGCGCCGAGAGCGAGCTGGCCAGAGCACTGGACCTCTGCGAGCGCGCCGGCCTGATCCCCCAATCTCTCGAGGCGACGACCGCGCGCGCGGTGGCGCTGGCGCTCGCCGGGCGCGGCGACGCCGCCCGGGGCGCGGCCGAGGAGGCCGAGCGGCTGACCGAGCGGCTCAGCTTCCCGATCGGCGAGGCCGCCACCGGCGAAGCCGGCGGCGCCTCCGCCGAGGACCCGATAGCCGGCGCCGAGTCCCTCGCCGCCGCGGCCGATGCCTGGCAGCGCCTGGGCCGGCCGATCGACTCCTCCCGCTGCCTCGTCCTGCGCGCATGGCGCCTCGAAGAGGCGGGCGACGACGGCGCCGAAGCCGCTCGCGCCGAAGCCGAGCAGCGCTGCGAGGAGCTCGGCCTCGGCGGGCATACGATCCTCGCATGAGCGAGGACTTTCCCCAGCTCCTGCACGAGCGCCACTACACACGGGACGAGGCGAACGCGCTGCTGCCGCGGATCAAGCCGCTGCTGCTCAAGCTCCGCGAATCGCGCGACCAGCTCACCGACGAGGAGGCCCACGAGGCGCTCGCCGACTCGGCGCCGGGCAACGGCGGCGGCGAGGCGGGAGTCCAGGTCGGCGAGGCGTTCCTCGAGGTCAGGCGCCTGATCGGCGCGCTGAGCGAGGCGGCGATCGTCGTCCGCGACGTCGACCGGGGCCTCATCGACTTCCCGAGCATGCTCGACGACCGCGAGGTCTACCTCTGCTGGGAGCTCGGCGAGGACTCGGTCGACTTCTGGCACGATCTCGACTCTGGCTACCGAGGACGACAGCCGCTCGATTGAGGAGCGCGTGGCCCACCACGTCGGCCACGCGATCCGGCGGATGGGGCCCAACGAGCGGCTCGCGAGCGTCGGCGCACTCGTGGTCGTCGCCAGCCTCCTCCTCCCCTGGTACGGAGCGCCGATCGCCAGCGACCTGGTCAAGACCGGATTCGGCGCCTTTTCCTTCGCGACCGCGGCGATGCTGCTCACGGTCGGGGCCGCGATTTACCTCGTAATCGAAGTGGGCAACGGGTACCGGCCGCCGCGGCCGTTGACCGTCGGCACCCTGCTGATCGTCGCCGGCATCTGGACCGGGCTGCTGATCATCTACCAGATGCTCGACAGGCCCCAGTTCCACTTCGCCGACTTGAACGACGACTACGACGTGCGCTACGGGACATTCGTCGCCCTCGGCGGCGCCGCGGCGATCATCCTCGCCGGTACCCGCCGTCGAGTCCGCGAGGCCGCCGGCCACGCCGCCCACGATGACGACCATCTCGAGGACGTCGACCTCGGCGAGGACGACTAGGTGCGCCCGGGCGCGGGCTCCTGCGACGGCATGTAGCGGTAGAAGGCCATCAGCACCACGGGGATCCCGGTCGCGACGATGATCGCGATCAGCCACAGCGAGAGCCCGTCGGTGCCCGAGCCGATCGCGTGACCGATGCCGAGGACGTAGACGGCCAGCGACCAGCGGTGCATGCGGCGCCAGCGTTGCATGCCGATCCACTTGCGGGCGTAGAAGCTGAGACCGAGGATCGCCGCGAGCCAGGCTGCGATCACCCCGAGCGCGGTCCAGATGCGGGTGGTCGCGATCACGAACGGGACTGTCACCCCGGCGATGCCGGGCCGCAGATAGCTGTCGCCGACGAGCAGCGCCGCGTGTAAACCGATCGCGATCAGGCCGGCGAGCGCAGTCGCCTCGTGCACCTGCCTCATGTATGCGGGCTCGTTGCTCGCCCGGGCCGAGATCGCGATCCCGAAACCGACCGAGAGCGCAATCAGGACCAGACCGACGACGCCGAAGGCCCGGCTCGCGATCCAGAAGAAATGCTGCCCTGGGTCGGTGTAGCTCGTCACCCGCTGCCTATGAGGTGCTGGAGGTCACCGGCGCCGGTGCCGACTGGGTCGGCGCGACCGCGGTGGGAGTGACCTCGGTGGGCGTGACCTCGCTCGGCGTCGCGGTGT
>JAWVCV010000252.1:0-2575 GCA_033858115.1 Gaiellaceae bacterium | reverse complement strand
ACCGACTACGCGCTCGAGTACGCGAAGACGCGCGAGACGATGGGCAAGCCGATCGCCGAGCACCAGCTGATCGCGGCGAAGCTCGCCGACATGGAGACCGAGACCGAGGCGGCGCGGGGCCTCCTCTACCGCTTCGGCCAGATGGCCGACGCAGGCATCGACGGCCAGGAGCTGACGAAGGTCTCCGCGCAGGCGAAGCTGAAGTGCGGCGACGTCGCGATGTGGGTCGCGACCGAGGCCGTGCAGATCCTCGGCGGCTACGGCTACATCAAGGAGTACCCGGTCGAGCGCTTCATGCGCGACGCGAAGATCACGCAGATCTACGAAGGGACACAGGAGGTGCAGCGCCTCGTGATCGCCCGCGAGATGCTGCGTGAGAACCGGGCCTTTCTCCTCGCAGGGGTCTAGGCGAGGCGGGCGAGCCGGGCCAGGCCCTCGTCCAGAGTCTTGTCGGACACGGCCAGCGAGAGCCGCGCGCGGTTCTGCCCACGCGAGCCGAAGCCCTCCCCGGGCGCCAGCGCGACGCGCGTCTCCTGCAACAGGCGATCGCACGACCAGCCCTCCGGCAGCCCCAGCCAGACGAAGAACGTGCCCTCGCAACGCGGCCGCAGCTCCGGGAGGGCGGCGAGGACGCGATCGCGGCGCGACTCGTACAGCGCCCGCCGCTCGGCGACCGTGTCTTGCGGTCCGGTCAGGGCCGCCAGGGCCGCGCGCTGGAGGCCGGTGAAGATGCCGGCGCGGACGTGCTCCTGCAGCCAGGTCACACGGGCGACGAGCTCGGCGTTGCCGACGACGAACCCGAGCCGCCAGCCGGCCATGCCGTAGCTCTTCGAGAGCGAGAAGAGCTCGACGCCGACTTCGCGGGCCCCCGGCTGCGCGAGGAAGCTGCGAGGCTCGCGGCCGTCGAAGACCAGGTCGCCGTAGGCGAAGTCGTGCAGGATCGTCGCACCGGTCCAGTCGGCGAGAGTGACGGCCTCGGCGAAGACGCCGTCTGGCGCCGCGGCAGCCGTCGGGTTCGACGGGTAATTGAGGTAGACGAGCTCCGGCTTCTCCTTCAGCGCGTCCCACTGCGGCCGGCCCTCCTCGTCCAGTGGAAGCGTCAAGCGCCGAGCGTCGGCCAGCGCGACCGCCGAGTGGTAGTCCGGGTAGCCGGGATCCGGCAGGGCGATCCGGTCTCCCCGCTCCGCCACGGCCAAGGCGACCTCGATGAGCGCAGTCTTGGTGCCTGGGACGACGGCGACCTCGCGGTGCGGGTCGAGGTCGACGCCGTAGACGTCCGCGTAGCGCTCGGCGATCGCCTCGCGCAGCTCGGGCAGGCCGGCGAAGGGCGCGTAGCCGTGCACGGCGGGCGTGCGATCGCGCGCGCTCGCGACCAGGGCCTCGACGACGTGCTCCGGCGGCGGCACGTCCGGGTTGCCGCGGCCGAGGTCGATCAGCGGCTCGCCGGGCTGAGCCGCCACGGCCGCGACCCGTGCGAGCAGCGTCGTGAAGTACTGCTCGGGCAGCCGTTCGATCCGGTCGGGTGAAGGTCGCACTCCCCCGATGCTATTTCCGGCGCAGGCTGGAGGCCTCGATGACCTCGAAGGCCGAGCCCGGGACGCGGTGCAACGTGTGCAGCTGGTCGTTCGACCACTTTGCGTGCGGTGCGCCGCTCACGTACCAGTCCGAGCCGTTGTCGGCCACGATCATCCCGTACTCCTTCAGCGCCTGGAGCACGACCCTGGCCTGGCGGGGAAAGCCGGCGGTCGGGTAGCTCCGCTTCAGCCGGAAGCGCATCCCCATCGGCGGCAGCGAGGCATCGGTGTCGGAGCTCGCGAAGTGACGTGCCGGCCAGACGTAGGCGCGGCGAGTGCGCGACACCGTGAAGCGCAGCGCGTGGTCGATCCGGCCGCGCGCAACCTCCTCGTAGCGGGCCAGCCCGGGCAGGATGGCGAGGCCGGCCGCGTCGGCGGACGTCCAGCCCGCCGGGCGCAACCTGTTCGAGCGGAGGTCGAAGATCGCGCCTGAGCCGGCACGCCAGCCGCCGGTTGCGGTCGGGTAGAGCGCGAAGAGCTCGTAGAGCTTGCAGCTGTCCCGATCGACGATCAGCGCGTGCCGGTCGCCGTCGGAAGCGCGGCCGCCCTCGACCGCGACGTTCTTCGGGATCGGATACGGGCCCTTGTCCGACTCGTCCGCGTACTCGAAGCCGACGCGTGACTTCGGCTGCTCCTTGCCGACGACCGTGACCGGGATCCCGATCGGACCGCCCTCCCAGAGCCCGGAGCCGAAGTCGGCGTGCATGTGGTCGTCGGCGCCGACGGCCGCGACGATGCGGGCCGAGTCGGGCGCGACGGGCAGCTTGTCGACGCGCTGGTTCCAGGGGCTCGTCGCCGGGAAGACCGGACAGGCGGGCGCCTGCGGCAGGCGCGACGCTGAGGCGACGGCCGCACCGAGCGCGAGCGCGCCGACGACGGGCAAGAGGAGTCGCTTCACAGAAGCGGAGACGCCGCTGGAGCCTGAGTCTTGTCCTCGGGCAGCGTCACGAGCGGGTAGAGCGCGCGGATCTCGTCCACGAATGCGGCGAGCCGGTCGGCGA
>JAWVCV010000251.1:0-7474 GCA_033858115.1 Gaiellaceae bacterium | reverse complement strand
CCCGAGGAGCTGCGCTGGGAGGCCGACTGATCGCCGCCCTGGATCGTGTTGTTGCCGACGTTGCTGTTCTGCACGTTGCCCTGATTGCTCTCGGAGTGCTCGTTGAGCGCCTGGGCCGACGTGTTCTGAACAGCAACCTGGTTGGCGACCACACCGACGTTCTCCTGGTCGGCGTCGTTGCCGTTGTGCTGGCTCTGGCGAGCCTGCTGGCCACCCGAGGCGGTCTGGTCCCCGCCCTGCTTCGTGTTGTGACCGACGTTGCTGTTCTGAACGTCGCCCTGGTTGCTCTCGGCACTGCCGTTGAGCGCCTGGACCGACGTGTTCTGGACGACGACCTGCGGCGCGATGACGCCGACGTTCTTCTGATCGCCGTCGTTCCAGTTCTTCTGCGACTGGTCGGCCTGGCTCGTGCCGGACCCGTTGCAGCACTGCTTACCCGATCCCTGGGAGGCCGACTGATCGCCGCCCTGGATCGTGTTGTTGCCGACGTTGCTGTTCTGGCGGTTGCCGCCGTCGCTGCTGCTGACCTGGCGGTCTGCAACCTGGACGTTCGGCTTGTCGACCGCGGTCTGCGGCGCAACCGTCGCCACGTTCACCTGGTCGGCGTCGTTCGAGTTCTTCTGCGACTGGTCGGTTTGGCTCGAGCCCGACCCGCCGGACTGCTTGGCGGTCTGATCGCCGCCCTGATTCGTGTTGTTACCGACGTTGCTGTTCTGAACGTCGCCCTGGTTGTTCTCGGCCTCTTGGTTGGCCACCTGGACGTTCGTGTTCTGGACGGCGACCTGCGGAGCGACCACTAGGACGTTCGTCTGGTCTCCGTCGTTGCTGTTTTGCTGACTCTGCTGGGCGTCTTGCGACGCCGCGGGTGGAGTCGGGAGGCCGCTTGCTGCGACGTTTCCCGCGCCAACCGTCAGGGCCAGGACGCTGGTACACAGCGCCACCCATCTTTTCATGATCGGTTTCCTTTTCTGTTGTCTCTGAAGGTGCTGGGACAGCGCCGGGCTGAGCCAAAGCCGGGCGCACGAACGCAGGGCTCGGAGCTAGCCCGGGTTCTCCAGCGCAGAGACGAACAGCGGTCGCGACAGGCTCGCGACGGACCGGAGCCAACGGCCCAGCCGGGGTGCGACCAGGAAGAGAGCAGCGCTCAGCGCTGCAAGCATGAGGATCCCAAAGCCCGACACGGAGGACCCTGGGGCGCCAACCGACACGCCGCCGATCGGGTTCGGGATCGGAAGCTCGGCGGGCAGGGAGGCGCCGCCGTGACGAGACGCCCTGTGTCCCGAGCGCGCGGCGGCCACGAGGTCGTGCGCTGTCGGGAGAGCGGCGAGCAACAGGGGCAGCGTCGGCCCCGGCGACCCGGGCTCCGTCCAGAGACCCGTGGCTCGCGACGGTGCGGAGTGGGTCACGACTCTGTCAAGCACGCTCGCCACCGGCACCACCGCGCGGCGCGACGCCTGCGAGCTCATGGTCGGGGTGCGCTGCTGATCCGGGGACAGGGGCCTCGCGGCAGCGGCAGGTGCGTACGCGAGGACGGAGGGGCGGTTGGGCCGGCGGGCAGCGGTGACCATGTTCGGCGCCCTGCGCTCTGATCCGCGCCTCGTGTTGGCCGGCGCAGCCGGCGATCCGCTGGCATCGGCCGGAGCGATCGTGTCGACCGCGGCGCTCGGTGCCGGCGTCTGCAGCCGCGGCGTTGGTGTCGACGCGATTTGTGCCACGGTGTCCTGGACGCCCCGTGCCGTCGTCGCCGAGCTGGTCCCAGCGGCGGGCAGCGCCGGCGCGCTGAGGGCCGGCGTCTTGACGGCCGGAGCCTTCACAGCCGGGACCGCCGGGGTCTGGACGGGCGGCACGGCCGGGGCCTTGACCGAAACAGGCGGCGCCGGTGTCGCTGGGGGTCGGGGGGTCGGAGGGAGTTGCGGCGGCTGCGGCGTCTGGGTCACAGGCGGAGCCGGCGTGCTCGGCGGCGGCGTGCTCGGCGGCTGCGGCACGGGCGCGGCGACGGGCGGAGCCGCAACCGGCGGCGCCGCGACCGGGGGCGCAGCCGGCGGGGCCGGCACCTCCCCGAGCGCTGCCGCCGGTGAGGCGCAGGCCAGAGCCGCGCACGTCAGCGCCGACCCGACACCAAGGCGGACGCGCCACTTCCGGGGAATGCAATCGGCCGCAGAGCTCATTGCTATCTGGTCACTGGTGCGGATCGTGACGGGATAAACAGAGCGCGAGGCGCGTTTGTCGCTCTTTGCGGCAAATTCGACGCGTTCGAGACGATATCGATATCACTTAGAACCATGATCGTCTCGATCACCACCGTGGCATGATCAGTGCGTGCAGGAGCTCGCCCCCGGCCTCTGGCGCTGGACTTCCGTTCACCCGGAAGCGGTCGAGAACCCGACGCCGGGCAGCCCGGCGGACTGGCCGGCCGAAGTCGGGTCGGTCGCGTATGCGATCGACGACACGCTCGTCCTGATCGACCCACTCGTGCCCGCCGACACGTGGCCGGCGCTCGACGAGCTCGCGCACGGCCGTCGCAGAGTGCTCGTGCTGATCACGATCCAGTGGCACCGGCGCAGCCGAGAGGAGGTCGTCGACCGGTACCGCGCCTCGACGTCGAAGGCTCGGAAGAACCTGCCGAGCCAGGTCGTCCCGATCCCCCTTCAGGGCGCAGGCGAGACGATGTTCTGGCTGCCCGACGTGGCCACCCTCGTCCCTGGCGACCGGCTGCTCGGCGACGGCAAGGGCGGCCTCCGCGTGTGTCCGGACTCGTGGCTCGGGTACCTGAGAGGCTCGATCGACGGGGCGCAGCTGCGCGTCCTGCTCGCGCCGCTCCTCGATCTCCCGATCGAACGGGTGCTGGTGTCTCACGGGGAGCCGGTGCTGGCGCGCGCGGGCGAGGCGCTTCGCCGCGCGCTCGCTTGAACGTCGCCGAGCTCGCGCCGGGTCTCTGGCGCTGGACGGCGCCGCACCCGGACTGGAAGCAGGGCGACGACTGGGAGCAGGCGGTGGGCTGCGTCTACTACGAAGCTCCACGCGCCACGGTCCTGATCGATCCGCTCGTGCCGACGGAGCGCGAGCGGTTCCTCGAGGCGCTCGACCGCGACGTCGAGCGGCGCGGGCTCCCGGTCTCGATCCTGCTCACCTGCGCCTGGCACGGTCGCAGCAGCGGCGAACTGGCGGAGCGCTACGGCGCGGCTACCGGCGGCTCCCCGGACGGCCTCGTCGCGGTGGGCTTCCCGGTCGCCGAGGAGACGATGTACTGGCTGCCCGAGCAGCGCACGCTCGTCACCGGCGACTCGCTCATGGGCGATGGGCTGGGCGGCCTCACCATCTGTCCGGACACCTGGCTCGAAGGCGACAGGCCGCAACTGTTGCGCCGCGACCTCCGCTCGCTGCTCGACCTCCCGGTCGAGCGCATTCTCGTCTCCCACGGCGACGCGGTGCTCGAGGACGGCCGCGCCGCGCTCGAGCGGGCGCTCAGAGGCTGACGCTCTCTCCCGAGTCCGCCGACCGGTAGAGAGCCTCGATCACCCGCGCCTGCGCGACCGCGTCGGCACGGCCGAGCAGCTGCTCGGCATCGCCGACGACGGCGGCCGCGAAGTTCGTCAGCTCGAGCGCGTAGGGATTGGCCGCAGCGACCTCGACGGGCTCACCGTTCACGAGCACCCGGCCACCCCAGTCCGATCGCCACGGCGCTTCGAGCACGAGCGTGCCCTCGTCGCCGACCGCCTCCAGCCGTTGCCGCTGCGGCAAGCTGAACGAGGCATCGAACTGAGCGACGACGTCGGCGGGGAAGCGGAGGGTCCCGTGGAAGTCGACGTCCACGCCCGTCGGGCCGAGCACCTGCTCTCCGTAGACCCGCTCCGGCTCGCCGCCGAGCAGACGGGCCCCGCTGATGCAGTAGCAACCGACGTCCATCAGGGCGCCGCCGTCGAGGCCGCTCAGCATCCGGACGTTCGCGAGGTCGTCCAGCGGAAAGCTGAACGTCGTGCGGATCTGGCGCAGCCGCCCGATCGCACCCTCTTCGACGAGGGAGCGCGCCGCGGCGGCCTGCGGGTGGTGACGCCACATGAAGGCCTCCATCAGGACGAGGCCGGCCTGGTCCGCCGCCTCCCAGCCTTCCTCGGCCTCCTGCGACCGCCGCGAGTAGGGCTTTTCGACCAGCACGTGCTTGCCGGCCTCGAGCGCCCGCATTGTCCACTCGTGGTGCATCGCGTTCGGAAGCGAGATGTAGACCGCATCGACGTCGCGGTCCTCGAGCAGCGCCTCGTAGCTGCCGTGCCCGCGCTCGAGTCCGTGCTCGGCTGCATAGGCCTGCGCCTTGGCGGCGTCCCTGCTGGCGACGGCCACCACATCGACGGCGTCGGCCTCCTTCGCGCCACCGAGAATCGCGGCGTTGATGTTGGCGGTGGAGAGCAGACCGAGCCTCATGCCAGCCCGGCTCTCTGCAGCGCGTCGCGCGCGAGCGCGTCGTCCTGCTCCCCGGGAAGGCCGCTGATCCCGACCGCGCCGACGCGCCTGTCGCCCTCGAACGCTGCCACGCCGCCCTGGAAGAAGGTGAAGAACGGGTCGAAGCTCGCCAGCTCGACCGGCTCGCCCTGCAGCTTCGCGGCGAGGTCGCGCGTCGAGCGCGCGTCGCTTCGCGCGGCCGTGTAGGCCTTCCGGTGGGCGTTCACCCTCGTGTCGGGGGCGGCGCCGTCCATCGTCGCGGCCGCGACGAGCTCGCCGTGCTCTTCCGCGACGAACACGGAGACGGGAGCGGGAGCCTCCCCGATCACGTTCTCGACGATCGCCAGCGCCTGCTCCAGCTTCAACACAGCCTCCTGAAATAGTTGAGACTCTCTCCGCGACAACCCTACGCGACGCGAAGATGACAGACGAAATCGGCATCGGCATGCTCGGTTACGCCTTCATGGGGAAGGCACACTCGCGTGCGTTCCGCGAGATCAGCCGCCTCGACAGTCCGCTCCAGCCTCGGCTCGTCGCGGTCGCCGGACGGGACGAGGAGGCGGTCGCGGCGGCGGCGGCGCGGTATGGGTACGAGCGGTGGACGACCGACTGGCGCGACATCGTGGCCGACCCGGCGATCGGCCTGTTCGACAACGGCGGTCCGAACTCGCTCCATGCCGAGCCGACGATCGCCGCGGCGGAAGCGGGGAAGCACGTTCTGTGCGAGAAGCCGCTCGGCCGCGACGCCGCTGAGAGCTTCGAGATCTGGCAGCGCGTCGCGGCGACGGGCGTGAAGCACCTCTGCGGCTTCAACTACCGGTTCGTGCCGGCGGTGCGCCTGGCCCGGGAGATGATCGAGGCCGGCGAGCTGGGCGAGATCCGCCACTTCCGCGGCCGCTACCTCCAGGACTGGGGGGACGACCCCACGCTCGACACGTGGCGCTTCCAACCCGACGAGGCGGGCTCGGGCGCCCTCGGCGATCTCGGCACCCACGTGGTCGATCTCGCTCGCTTCCTCGCCGGCGAGATCTCGACCGTGGCGGGATTCGTCCATACGTTCTTGCCCGGCCGGAAGGTCGACGATGCGCTCGAGGCCGCCGTCGAGTTCGAGAGCGGCGCGATCGGGACGATCGAGGCGACGAGGCTCGCGCTCGGGCGGCGCAACGCGTTCCAGTGGGAGATCAACGGCTCGAAGGGCTCGCTCGCGTTCGACATGGAGAAGCTGAACGAGCTCCAGGTCTTCCGCGCCGACGGCGATCGCGCCCGCGGCTTCAAGACGGTGCTCGTCTCGGAGGCCGACCATCCGTTCTGGGAGCTCTGGTGGCCGCCGGGTCACATCATCGGTTGGGGCGACACCTTCACCCACGAGGCGCTGCACCTGCTGCGGGCGATCGCCGGCGAGACGGACGTCGCCCCGTACGGAGCGACGTTCGAGGACGGCTACCGGGCCGCCGAGGTGTGCGACGCGATCGTGCGCTCGGGCGAGACCGGCAGCCGCGTGCAGGTCGAGTACCGCTCGACCTCGTAACGGACTGTTGCCAGGCCGCCGGCCCCGTCACGCCGGCTCGTGCCACGTAAGAGACGGGTACTTGGCTCTCGTCAGCGCCCCGCCGCTCGCTGGCGGCGGCGCAGAACGGTGTCGAGTGTGACGGCGAAGAGCAGGATGCCGCCCGTGGTGATGAAGATCACGCCCTGGGTGAGGTTGAGCGTGTTCAAGCCGTTGGCAATCGTTGCGATCACCAGAGCGCCGAACAGGGCGTCCCGCACCTCGCCGCGACC
Organism: Gaiellaceae bacterium; assembly: GCA_033858115.1. GTDB lineage: Bacteria > Actinomycetota > Thermoleophilia > Gaiellales > Gaiellaceae > Gaiellasilicea. The sequence continues at coordinate 1,258 of JAWVCV010000251.1, read as the reverse complement.
GCCGAACAGGCTCGTGCCGCCGATTACCGCCGCTGCGATTGCGTCGATCAGGAGCGTGCCGCCGCCTGCGTTCAGGTCGACGCTGTTGAGGCGCGCCGCCAGCACGACGCCGCCGAGCCCGGCCATCGCACCGGAGATCATGAAGACGAGGATCCTGACCCGGGCGACGTTGATGCCGGACCGCCGGGCCGCTTCCGCGTTCCCGCCGACCGCGTAGACGTGACGGCCGAACGTGGTGCGCTTGGCGACGAAGGTCCACGCGAGCAGCGCCGCCACCATCAGCAGCAGGACGAACGGGACACCGCGGTCCTTGTTGCAGATGATGACCGTGACGATCGCAACGGCCACCACGATCGCGATCTTGACGATGAGGAAGAGGGGGTCCCGCACGGGGACGCCGTGCCGGCGGTGGGAGATCACTCCACCGAGGACGCTGGCCGCGTACACGGCGCACACGACGACCGCGATGATCCAGCCGGCCTTGTTCGAGAAGAAGTAGTTGGCGGTGTTGTTGACCGTCTCGTCCTGGATGACGATCACGCCCTCTTTCTCGATCGCCTTCTGGATCACGCCCTGCCAGATCTGGTAGCCCGCAAGGGTGACCACGAACGCAGGTACGCCGATGAAGGCCACGAACGAGCCCTGGAACGCCCCGATCGCCGCACACGCCGCGATCGCCAGGGCGATCGCCACGAGCCCGGGGACCTGGTGCCCGGACTCCGGCACCGTCATCTGGGCGACGATCACACCCGCGATGCCGCTGATGTAGCTGATCGAGAGGTCGATCTCGCCGATCAGGAGGACGAAGACGACGCCGTAGGCGAGCAGCGTCACCCCGGCCATCTGCGTGATGATGTTGCTGAAGTTGCCGGGGCTGAGGAAGTTGTTGGCCTTGAAGGAGAAGAAGATGACGATGACGCACAGCCCGATCAGCACCGGCCAGCTGCCGAGATTCCCCGCCCGGATGTTGCTCAGAATTCGTCCGAAGAAGCTCTCCGGCGCCACCTCGGGGGCGGCGGCCGTCGGTTCGGTGCTCACGGGGCGACCTCTGTGGACGGAATCCCGGAAACCTTCGTCGGGACGCCTGCAGTGATCGCCTGGACGACTTCCTGCTGGGTCGTCGTCGCGCGGTCGTAGACCGCGATCGTGCGGCCGAGCCGCAGCACGGTGATCCGGTCGGCGACCTCGAAGATGTCGTGCAGGTTGTGCGAGATGAGGACGACGGCAAGCCCCTGGTCGGCCAGGCGCCTGACGAGCT
>JAWVCV010000250.1:0-4971 GCA_033858115.1 Gaiellaceae bacterium | reverse complement strand
AGTAGGTCGTCTTCTGGGGCAGGACCTCGCCGCGGCGGGCGTACTCGAAGACATCCTCGATCCGCGTCGGTCGCATCAGGTAGGCGACCGCCGCCTCGCCCTGGCGCACGAGCCGCTGCGCCTCCTCTGCGTCGGGCGTGTACGTGATGCCCTCGTGTCCGAGCGAGTCGACGAGCTGGACGTCGAGCGTGCCCGGCTCTCCCCGGACGAGCTCCGCGCCGTCGCGCGTGACCTCGACCACGGCGGGCCGCCCGCCGTTGAGGCCGGCAAGCGCGGCGACCGGATCCGCCGCCGGCTCGCGCTCCCCTTCGAGCCGCCGTTCGTCCGCGAAGACGCGGTGGGTGGGGAAGATCTCGAGCCCGGGGTCGGCGGCCGAGACCAGGACGGCGAGCATCTGCGCGCTGGCAGGCGTCCGCTCTTCCTGGCTGAAGGCGACCGCGGTCTCGTAGCGATGGTGGCCGTCCGCGATCAGCAGCTGCTTGTCGTCGAAGGCGCGGGCGACCGTGGGATCGTCGATCCGCCAGAGCCGCGCGCCCTCGACCTCGAGGTCGGGCTCGCGTTCCGGCCGTTCGATGGGCGCCGGCCCGTCGTAGAGCAGGAAGATCGGCTCCAGCTGCACCCGGGTGGCTCGCAGCAGCCGCAGCCGCCCCTCCTTCGGGCCCCGGTGGGTGCGCTCGTGCGGGAGGACGGTGCCGGTCTCGTACGGCTCGGCCTTCAGCGACGCGACGATGCCAAAGCGGCGGCGGGCGACGCCGTCGGGGCCGACGTACTCCTGCTCGAGCGCCCACACCGCCGGCGGCTCCTCGACGAGGATCCCGGTCGCGCGCCACTCCTCGAGCTCGCGTGCCGCCTCATCCTCGGAGTCCGGCAGCGTCAGGCGGACGACGTTGTGCGGGCTGCGCGAACGCAGCTGCTCGCGCTGCTCGGGCGAGATCACGTCGTAGGGCGGCGCCACGAGCGTCTCGAGCGGGCCGGCGGCCCCCTCGTCGTAGCGGAGCGCGCGGAAGGGCTTGACGACGGCCATCGCGGGCGAGCGTACCAACAGCCCTGCGGCCTAGACTCACCCGATGAGCACGATCGCCGAGCTGGCCGCGGACCGCACCGTCGAAGGCGTCTACGCGGTCGCCCGCAAGCAGCGGCGCACGACCCGGAAGGGCGCGCCCTATCTGGCAGTCGAGCTCGTCGATCCGACGGGCAGGATCGAGGGGCGCATCTGGAACGACGTCGAGCTGCTCGACGCGCGCTTCGCCGAGGGTGACGCCGTCCGCGTGCTCGGTCGCGTCGAGCGATTCGACGACCGGCTTCAGCTCGAGATTCGCTCCGTCGAGGCGGCGGACACGGATCCTGGCGATCTCTCGCCGCGGCTGCGACGCGACGCCGACGAGCTCGACGGCTTCCTGGAGTTTCTCGCGGGCGAGATCGCCCATCAGGGCCTCGCAGCAGTCGTCGGCCGGTTCGTCGGCGATGCGGAGCTGCGGAAGGCTCTGCGCGACCTCCCGGCAGCCGAGACGCACCACTCCTACGCCGGCGGCTTGCTCGAGCACACGGTGGGCGTCGCCACGCTCGCCCGCGAGACGGCGCAGTTGCATCAGCGCCTGCGCGTCGACCTCCTGGTCGCGGCGGCGCTCCTGCACGACGTGGGCCGCGTCCGCGAGCTCGGTCGAGGCCCCGCCTTCCGGCCCACCGACGAGGGACGCTTGCTCGGCCACGTCCACCTCGGGTTGCGCCTGATCGAGGAGCGCTCGGAGGCTCTCGACTCCGACGTGCGCGCGGAGCTGCTGCACGCTGTCGCCTCCCATCACGACCGCAACGCGGCGCGCACCGCCGAGGCCGCGGTTCTCTACCACGCGAACCAGCTCGACGCCGTCGCGGCGACGAAACCCGTCGGGGGCTAGGCTCGACGTGAAATCGACTCGTGGGCGGCGAAGCGGCCCCTTTAGGGGTCTTGCGCGATGAGTGTCCGCTCCTGCGGATGCTCATCCTGCGCCGGGTAGCCAGTGCTCGCGATCGCGCTGGCGCTCGGCGCGAGCCTCTCGTGGGGGCTCGGCGACTTCCTCGGCGGCCTGAAGTCGCGGACGCTGCACGTCCTGACCGTGCTGGCCATCTCGCAGGCGGCGGGATTCGCTGCAGTCTTCCTCTGGCTGCCAGTCTCGGGAGACGCGTTTCCCGGGTGGGGCTCGCTCGCCTTCGCTGCAGCGGCGGGCGCCGGGGGCTGCGTCGGCCTCGCGGCCCTCTACCGCGGCATGGCCGTCGGCGCGATGGCGATCGTCGCTCCGCTCTCCGCCGTCGCCGCAGCGATCCCGTTCACGGTCGGCGTCGCGTCAGGGGAACGCCCCGGGGTGGTGCAGGTCGCGGGGATCCTGGTGGCGCTCGGCGGCGTCGCGCTGGCATCGCGGGAGCCGACGGAGCAAGGCGGTCGCCGCGCAGCCGGCGTCGGTCTGGCGCTCGTCGCCGCAGCCGGGTTCGGCGCATACTTCGTCTTTCTCGACCGCGCGGCCTCGGAGAGCGTGCCGTACGCGGTTGCGACGGCCCGTGGGGTCTCCTCGCTGCTTGCGGTCGGCGCAGCGCTTGCCGTCGGCGCCTCGCTGCGGCCCGGCGCCCGGCAGCTGCCTGCGCTTGCTGTGGTCGGGCTATGCGATGTCGGCGCGAACGTGCTCTTCGGCATCGCCTCGACTCACGGGTATCTCAGCGTCGTGTCGGTGCTCTCGTCGCTCTATCCGATCGTCACGGTTGCGCTCGCCGCGGTGCTGCTGCACGAGCGGATCGCGCGGACGCAGCGGCTGGGCGTCGCGGGCGCGCTCGTCGGCGCCGCGATGATCACGGCCGGCTAGACGTTGAAGCGGATGTTCAGGACGTCCCCATCCTGGATCTCGTAGGTCTTCCCTTCCAGGCGCTGGGTGCCCCGCTTCGCGGCCTCGGCGTGCGAGCCGGCGTCGAGCAGGTCCTGGGTCGAGATCGTCTCGCTGCGGATGAACCCGCGGGCGATGTCCGAGTGGATCGAGTCAGCAGCTTCGAGCGCCGTCTGCCCGCGCCGTAGCGTCCACGCGCGCGTCTCCTTCTCGCCCGCAGTGAAGAAGGTGATCAGATCGAGCGAGTCGCGCAGGCGCCTGACGACCTCGTCGAGCGCGGATGGGCCCTCGCGAAACTCGGCCGCCTCCTCGTCGGACATCGCCGCGAGCTCCGCCTCCAGCTGGAGGTCGATCCCGCCCGGCCCGTTCTCGACCGCGATCAGCGGCTTCGTCGTCAGCGGCTCCAGTTCGGCGGGCAGCTCGCCGGTGTAGTCACGAAGCGTGTTTCCGGCCTCGAGATGCGCCAGGAGCTGCTGCAGCTGCTCGACCTCCTTCCGGAGTGCGGCGTCGCCCGACTTCGCTTGCTTCTCGACTCGTTCCAGCCGTCGCTCGACATGGTCGCGGTCCGCGACGAGCAGCTCGAGGTCGAGCGTCTCGAGGTCGCGCTTCGGGTCGGCTCCCTCGGAGAACCCGTCCGCGACCGCCAGGATCGCGTCGACCTGGCGCAGGCCGCCGAGCAGCTGCGGCCCCGTTCCGGGAACGTCGACGACGCGGATCGTCGCCGGTGTGATCTTGCGTGCTCCCACCAGTGCCGCGAGCTGCTCCAGCCGCTCGTCGGCGATCGAGGCCATGCCGACGTTCTCCTTGCCGAAGCCGCCGCCGCCGGTGCGGGTCAGCGCCGTGAACAGGGTCGTCTTTCCCGCTCCGGGCAGCCCGACGATCCCAACCTCGAGTGCCATCTAGCTGGAGGCGATCTGCTTCTGGAGCGAGACGAGCGCGCGATGCTGGAGCGACTTCACGGCGCCCTCGCTCTTGTCGAGGATCGTCGCCACCTCCGCGTTCCCGAAGTTGAACACGAACTTCAGCGTCAACACCTGCTGCTGCTCGTGCGAGAGCGAGTCGATCAGCTCGAGCATCGACTGGCGTCCGATCGCCTGGAAGGCCTCGTCCTCGGCCGAGCGCTCCTCCGACCCGTGCGGCTCGGGCACCTCCTCCTCGGGCTGCCAGCGCCTGTTGGCGCGGAAGTGGTCCATCGAGAGGTTGTGCGCAATCCGGAAGAGCCACGCCGAGAACGGCGCCGCCTGGAACCGGAACTTGCCGATCGACTCCAGCATGCGCAGGAACGTCTGCGTCGTCAGGTCCTCGGCGTCGTGGCGGTTCCCGACCGTCATGTGCAGGTAGCTGTAGATCCGGTCGAAGTGGATCAGGTAGAGCTCTTCGAGGGCCGCGCGGTCGCCCGCCTGTCCGCGCTCGACGAGCTTGCGGATCTCTTCGCCCGGCCGTTTTTGTGCTGTCTCGGTCATCCGAGGAGGGGGTGCCCCGCCGCTCAGATCCCGAATCCGACGCGCGACTCGCGCGCGTAGCGCTTCATGTAGACGACGCGGCTCAGGGCGATCGTGTAGCGGCCCTCGGCGGTGTCGAGCATGACGCTGCCGCCCGCCTCGGTCGCGAGGGCGCGCTCGAGCTCGTCGGCCCCCTGCCCCGTGACGAGCGCGGAGAGGATCGACCCGCCGTCGAAGGCAAGCTCGACGCGGACGGAATCGGCTTCAGCCAACGGACACCACCTCGGTGAGGACGCCGTGGACGGCGTCGGGATGGACGAATGCGACCTGGAGCCCGAAGAGTCCTGCCCGCGGCTCTTCGTCGATCAGCTCGGCTCCCTCGGCGGAGAGGGAGTCGATGGCGGTGCGGACGTCGTCGACCTCGTAGGCGACATGGTGCATTCCGGGGCCGCGGCTCGCTAGAAACCTACCGACGGGGGATTCCGCGCCGAGGGGCGCCAGGAGCTCGATTCGGCTCGTGCAGACGAGGATGGCCGCCGCTTCGACTCCTTGCTCCTCGACGACGGCGCGGTGCTCGAGCTCGGCCCCGAAGCAGCGCTCGTAGGTCTCGAGGGCCGCGTCGAGGTCGGTCACTGCGACGCCGAGATGATGAATGCCGCGGGCGACCACGCAGGCGATGC
>JAWVCV010000249.1:0-15985 GCA_033858115.1 Gaiellaceae bacterium | reverse complement strand
CCGTGTGGCTGGCGCGCGACGAGCGAAACGGCCTCGACGTCGCGCTCAAGATCGTCCCCCGCGAGGGCAAGGCCGCCCACCGTGCGGAGCGCGAGGCCGAGGCTGCCTCCAGGCTGCGCCACGAGCGTTGCCTCCGCGCCTACGACTTCGGCTCGGACTCGGGTCACGTCTACATCGCCTACGAGTACGTCGGTGGCCAGACCCTGCGCGACGCCATGCGATCGGGCCAGCTGAACGACGCCGACGCGGTCGAAGCCGCGGCGCAGATCCTCGAAGGGCTGGCCCACGCACACGGGCGTGGAATTGTCCACCGCGACGTCAAGCCGTCGAACGTCCTCCTCGCCGAGGCCGAGGGCATCTCGGTGCGCGTGCTCGACTTCGGCCTCGCCCAGTTCGACGAGGCGGAGACGCTGACCGCCGTCGGCGACGTGCCCGGCACGCTTGCCTACATCTCCCCCGAGCGCCTCCGCGGCGAGGAGGCCCGCCCGGCGAGCGACGTGTGGGGGGTCGGCATCCTGCTCTGGGAGGCACTCGCCGCAAAGCACCCGTTCTGGGGCATCCCGCTGCCGCAGATGGCCGCGACGATCGAGGCCGGTGCGCCGCCGCTGCAGGCCGAGCGGCCCGACCTTTCGAAGCGCCTGCTGGCCGCGGTCGGGCACGCGCTCGCGCTCGAGCCCGCCAGGCGCCCGCCTGCCGCCGTGCTCGCGCGGGAGCTACGCAGCGCCGTCGGCGAGCGCCGCCACCACATCCCGAAGGTGGCGATCGACAAACGGAAGGCGCCCATCGCGGTCGCGCCGGCGGCACTGGCCGGCGCCGCCGCGCTCGCGGGCGGCACCGCGCTGCCCTTCTATCCCACAGGTTGGGCGCCGGCGCTCGCCGTCGCGGCAGCCGCCGCCGCAGTGCGCGTCCCGCGCCTCGGGCTCGCGCTGGCGCTGGCGGCACCGGTCCTGCCGCTCGGCAACCTCGCGCTCGGACTCGCCCTCGTCTACGGCGCCGTCGCGCTCTGCTGGCTCGCGCTCGCGTGGCGCGACGCACGCGCCGGCCTCGTCTTCCTCGCGGGACCGCTGTTGGCCCCGCTCGGCTTGCTCGCGCTGATCCCCGTCGCCACGCTGGCCGCACGAGGCGCCGTTCGCCGCGGCGCCCAGGCGCTCGCCGCAGTCGCTGTCGCTGCGATCGCCATGGGCCTGCGCGGAGTCGAGCTGCCGTTCGCCCAGGGTCGTCCGGAGCCGCTCGCTCTGGCAGGGAACGAGAGCGTGCTCGAGACCGTCAGAGCCCTCGCGGGCGCCGTGCCGCCGGGCCTCGCACTCGAGGGACTCGCCCTGGCCGCAATCGCCGTCGCACTCCCCTACGCCCGCACGCCCTGGCGGATCGCCGTCCTTGGAGCAGGCGCGCTCGCCGCAACGCTGTTGGCTGCGCCGGCGGCGGCCGCATTGCCGCTCGTGCTCGCGGTCTGGCTCACCTGCGCCGGACTTGCGCTGAAGTCCGAGCATTAGACTCGCTGGCGTCGGGAACGTCTCCCGCAGCCGAAATGAGCGTCCTCCGCAGCATCGAGCAGAAGATCGAAGGCCTCTTCGAGGGGGTGTTCGGCCGCGCCTTCCGCACGCACGTGCAGCCCGTCGAGCTCGCCCGGAAGCTGGCCAAGGAGATGGACGAGCACCGTACGATCTCGGTCTCGCGCGTCTACGTCCCGAACGAGTACTCGATCTACCTCTCCGAAGCCGACCGGGAGCAGTTCTCCGGCTACGAGGGATCGCTGATCGGCGAGCTGCAGGACTACCTGGTCGAGCACGCGCGGCGCGAGAGCTACGCGATGCTGACGCCGCCGCAGGTGGTGATGCACACGGACGCCGACCTCGCCGTCGGCGAGTTCGGGATCGCGACGCGGATGGTGCAGCCGGAGGGCAAGCTCGGGCCGCACCTCGACGAGCCCGACTCCCAGGTCGAGCCCGGGCAGACGATGATCTACAAGGCGAAGCCGCCGCAGCCGACCGAGGCCGCATCGCCGGCCGAGCTCGAGATCGAGGAGGAGCGGTACGCGCTGACGCTCAACGGCCGCACGCACGCGCTCGAGGGCCGCAAGGTCGTGCTCGGCCGGTCGAAGGACTGCGACATCCGCGTCGAGGACGCGAACGTGTCCCGCCGCCATGCCGAGCTGCGCCGCGAGGGCGCCGACTGGTGGCTCGTGGACCTCGACTCGACGAACGGCACCGAGCTGAACGGCCGGCGCGTCTCGCGCTCGAAGCTCTCCGACGGCGACACGATCGTGCTCGGCGAAGCACGGCTTCGGTTCGGAAAGACGCGGCCTTCGTGAATGTCTCAGTCGACGAGGCGCTGCTGGCCCTCAAGATCGCGTTCATCGTCCTGCTCTACCTCTTCATCTGGCGGATCGTGCGGAGCGCCAGCCGCGACTTCCGGACCGCACCGGCCGCCGAGAGCGTGATCATCTCGCCGACGGACGCGACCGGGCTCGGGCTGGCCCCGGTGCAGCGGGCGAAGCTCGTCGTCCTCAAGAGCCCCGCGCTCGACGCCGGCGAGGAGGTACCGGTCGACTCGCTGCCCGTCGCGATCGGACGCGGCGGCCAGAACGAGGTCCCGCTCGACGGGGACGAGTTCGCCTCGGCGCAGCACGCCCGCTTCGAGTCGCGGCGCGACGGGCTCTGGGTCGAGGACATCGGCTCGACGAACGGCACGTTCGTCAACGGGGCGCGCGTGACGACGCCGCGCCGCCTCACCAAGGGCGACATCGTGCGCGTCGGCCAGACGGACTTCCGGGTGGACCTCTGATGCTCGGGCGCTCGACAGGGCTGACGGATCCGGGGCGCCGAAGGCGCCGGAACGAGGACGTCTTCGTGTGCGAGCCACCGCTCTTCGCCGTCGCCGACGGGATGGGCGGCGCACAGGCGGGCGAGGTCGCCGCCGGGCTCGCGGCGGCGGTGCTCGAGGAGGCGGACGGCGAGGAGCGGGGGGAGGAGCGGGTTGCGTCGCTGATCCAGGAGGCAAACCGTCGCGTCTTCCAGCGCTCGAGCGAGGACATCGCGGCCTCGGGGATGGGCACCACGATGACCGTCGCGCTCGTGGATGGCTCCGACGGGACGATCGCGGTCGGCCACGTCGGCGACTCCCGCGCGTACCGGGTACGCGGCGAGCAGCTCGAGCAGCTCACGGACGACCACTCCCTCGTCGGCGAGCTGCTCCGGAGCGGCAAGCTCTCGCCGGAGGAAGCCGAAGCCCATCCGCAGCGGTCCGTGATCACGCGTGCGCTCGGCACGGAGCCGGACGTGGACGTGGACACGTTCACGGTCGCGACCGAGCCGGGCGACCTCTACCTGCTCTGCTCCGACGGGCTGACGTCGATGGTCTCCGACGGCGAGATTCAGGCGCTGCTCGTGGAGAGCGACGACCTGGAGCGGGCGGCTCGATCCCTCGTCGATGCGGCGAACAAGGGCGGCGGCGAGGACAACATCACCGTCGTCCTCTTCGAGATCGCCGGCGGAGAGACGGTCGAGCAGACCGCGAGGATGCCCGCGGTCGCCGAGCCGGAGCCGGAGGACGACGACGAGGACACGCTGTCCGGCCTCGAGCCGGTGCCGGCGGTCGACACCGCCGTGATCCCCGCCGCCGCGATTGAGGACCACCTGCAGCGCGTCGAGGCGGAGTCGACGCGAGCAGCCGGGCGCCGCCGCCGCCTCCTGCCGCTCGTCGCCCTCCTTCTTCTGCTCCTCGCGATCGCTCTGCTGACGATCTGGGGGCTCTCGCGCTGAGTCTTCGCAACCGCGAGCTGCTCAACCTGATCGCGGTCGGTCTGCTCACGGCGATCGGCTTCGCGAGCGTCTATATCGCCCGCTCGTCGCTCGTCGACGCGGGCTCGCTCACCTATGCGGCGATCTTCATCGCGCTCTACCTTGCGGCGCACCTGGTGGCCCGCTGGGTCGTGCCCTACGCCGACCCGGTGCTGCTGCCGCTGGCGGCGCTCCTGTCCGCGATCGGCGTGACGGTGATCTACCGGCTCAACCCCGACGACGCCTTCCGCCAGAGCCTCTGGGTCGTGATCGGCGTCGCCCTCTTCGCGCTGACCCTGATCTGGCTCCGGCGCGACTACCGCCTGCTCGAGTCGTACAAGTACCTCTTCGGGATCTCGGCGATCCTGCTGCTGATGCTGCCGGCCCTGCCGGGGATCGGCCAGACGATCAACGGCGCGCGGCTCTGGGTGAAGATCGGCGCGTTCCAGTTCCAGCCCGGCGAGCTCGCCAAGATCTTCCTGATCGTCTTCCTCGCGGGCTACCTGCGCGACAAGCGCGAGGTGCTGGCGCAGGGCCGGATCAAGGACTTCGGCCCACTGCTACTGATCTGGGGCGGCGCCATGCTCGTGCTCGTGCAGACGAACGACCTCGGCAGCGCCTTGCTCCAGTTCGGGATCTTCCTCGCGATGCTCTACGTCGCCACCGGCCGCGCGGCCTTCGCAGCCGCAGGGCTCGGCCTCTTCGTCGCGGGCGCGGGCCTCATCTACCACTTCGTCGGCCACGTCCACGAACGCGTCACGATCTGGCTCCATCCCTGGACCGATGAGCCCGTCTTCTGCGCGCAAACGGGCGAGCTCGCGCTCCGCCAGGACTGCGGCTCCTTTCAGCTCGTCAAGAGCCTCTACTCGATCGGGAACGGCGGCTTCGGCGGCACCGGCCTCGGCAAGGGGACCTTCACGACGACCACGGGCGACCAGATCATCCCCTTCCTGAAGACCGACTTCATCTACTCCGCGATCGCGCAGGAGCTCGGCCTCGTCGGCGCTGCGGGGTTGCTGCTCGTGTTCATGGTCTTCGTCGCGCGGGGCTTTCGGATCGCGCTCCAGGCGGACGACGGCTTCTCCAAGCTGCTGGCGGCGGGGCTCACGTTCGGCTTCGCGCTGCAGACGTTCATCATCATCGGCGGCGTCTTGCGGGTGATCCCGCTGACGGGCATCACGCTGCCGTTCGTCTCCTACGGCGGCTCGAGCGTCGTCGCGAACTTCGTCCTGGTGGCGCTGCTCCTGCTGGTCTCGAACCGCGCGAACGCTCACGCGTCGAGGACGCACCTGTGAACCGCCAGATCACCCGGCTGGCGGTCACGGGCATCGGCCTGATCGTCGCGCTCGTCGTCGCCACCACCTACTGGCAGGCCTGGGCGGCGGGGGACCTCGCCGACCGCCAGGACAACCAGATCGAGCGCGTCGCGCAGTTCACGATCAAACGGGGCGAGATCAGGACCAGGGGCGCCGTGCTCGCGCGCAGCCTGCCGAAAAAGGTCAGCGGCCGCACACTCTGGTTCCGCGAGTACCCGAGGCGCGGGCTGGCCGCGCACGTCGTCGGCTACTCGACCCAGTCGCGCTTCCGCACGGGGCTCGAGCGGTCGATGAACGACTATCTGACGGGCCAGAACGCGAACCTCTCGACGGTGCTCGACACCACCCTCGACCGGCTCAAGGGCGCGACGATCGAGGGAAACCACCTGCAGCTGACCTTGAATCCGGGGGCCCAGCAGACGGCCTTGAACGCGCTCGGCAGCCGCTGCGGGGCGGTCGTCGCACTCGAGCCCGCCACCGGCAAGGTGCTCGTGATGGCGTCCTCGCCGACCTACGACCCGAACCTCGTCGAGGAGCGCTTCAACCAGGTGACGGGCGTGCGCGCGGACTGCAAGCGGCCCGATGCGCTGCTCAACCGCGCCACGGCCGGGCTCTACCCGCCCGGCTCGACGTTCAAGGTCGTCACCGCCTCGGCTGCGCTCGACTCCGGCCGCTTCAAGCCGGACTCGACGTTCGTCGACCCCGGCTACTGCGAGGTCTACGGCAAGCGGGTCAACAACTACGACACGTCGAGCCCGTTCGGCCGACTCGACCTGCGGACGGCGCTGAAGCACTCGGTCAACTCCGTCTTCTGCAACATCGGCAAGGAACTGGGCGCGAAGAAGCTCGTCGAGTACGCGAAGCGGTTCGGCTTCTACTCGACCCCGCCGCTCGAGACTCCCGGCAACGAGCGCGCGCCGAGCGGCCTCTACGACGGGACCAAGCTGTTCGACCCCAAGAACGACACCGACGTCGACCCGGGCCGGTTCGCCTTCGGGCAGGAGCGTCTGCTCGTGACGCCGCTCCAGATGGCGATGCTCGCCGGCACGATTGCCAACAACGGTGTCGTCATGCGGCCGTTCGTCGTCGACCGGGTGGTCTCGCCTTCCGGCTCGATCGTCGTGCGGACGAAGCCGGAGCGCCTCGGCCGGGCGGTCAAGACGGAGACGGCGCAGGCGGTCGCAGCGATGATGCAGGAGGCCGTCGAGGGCGGCACCGGCACTGCCGCGCGGCTCTCCGGTTTCACGGTCGGGGGCAAGACAGGCACGGCCGAGACCTCGATCCCGGGCCTGAACACGACCTGGTTCATCGCCTACGCCGGCCGCGGGCAGCCGCAGGTGGCGATCGCAGTGGTGGTCGAGGAGCAGCACTCCACCGGAGGCGCGACGGCGGCGCCGGTGGCGCGCGACGTCTTGCAGGCGCTTCTCAGGGGTGCGGCGAACTCCTAACCTGTATCGCTATGGCCGCTGGCGACCCACTCATCGACACGCTCTTCGACGGGCGCTATCTGATCATCCGGAAGCTCGGCTCCGGCGGGATGGCGAACGTCTATCTCGCGCACGATCAGGAGCTCGGGCGGCGGGTCGCGATCAAGATCCTCGACGACCGGCACGCGCGCGACGACCAGTTCATCGAGCGCTTCCGCCGCGAGGCGCAGCACGCAGCCGGCCTCTCCCATCCGAACATCGTCTCGGTCTACGACCGGGGCGAAGCGGAGGGCACGTACTACATCGCGATGGAGTACGTCGAGGGGCGCACGCTCAAGGAGCTGCTGGTCGCCCGAGGCCCGTCCCCGCTCGGGATCGCGATCGACTACACGCGCCAGATCCTCTCCGCGCTCCGCTTCGCCCACCGGAACGGAATCGTCCACCGCGACATCAAGCCGCACAACGTGATCGTGGACGGCGAGGGGCGAGTCAAGGTGATGGACTTCGGGATCGCGCGCGCAGGCGCCGCGAGCCAGATGACGGAGGCAGGCTCGATCATCGGCACCGCGCAGTACCTCTCGCCCGAGCAGGCCCGGGGAGCGCCGGTCGACCAGACCTCGGACCTCTACTCGACCGGGATCGTGCTCTACGAGCTGCTCACCGGCACCGTCCCCTTCACCGGCGAGACGCCGGTGGAGATCGCGATGAAGCACCTCTCGCAGGTGCCCGCGCCTCCGTCCACGCACCGGCCGGAGGTGCCGCGCGACCTCGACTACATCGTGCTGCGCGCGCTCGCCAAGGATCCGGCCGACCGCTACCACTCGGCCGAGGAGATGGACGCGGACCTCGACCGGATCGGGCGCGGCATCGGCGTCTCCGCCGAGACCGCCGAGGCTGCGACGACCGTGCTCTCGCGGACGGACGTCGGCGAGGCGGCGACGACGATCAGGCCCGCGGCCGCACCGAGCGCGACCTATACGCCCGGCCGCTACTACGAGTACGACGAGCCGCCGCGCCGGAGCTCGCTCCTGCCCTGGCTGCTCGCGCTCGTCCTCGTGGCCGCGGCGCTCGTCGGCGGCTGGTTCGCCTGGCAGGAGATCCAGTCTCAGCTGAGCGAGACGAAGCCGGTCGCCGTTCCCGACGTGAAGGGGATCACGGAGCGGCTGGCCGTCAAGGACATTCGCGAGGCCGGGCTGAAGGCGCGACCCGTTCGCGTCGAGGACGCCGAGGTCAAGGTCGGGATCGTCATCTCGCAGGATCCGCAACCCGGCGAGAAGCTGACCCGCGGCAACTACGTGACGATCAACGTGTCGACCGGCCCGCCGAAGACGGTCGTCCCGAACGTCGTCGGCAGGAGCAGAGACGACGCAGTGGCCGCGCTCTCGGACGCGGAGCTGAAGGCGAACGTGGTACCGGTGAACTCGCTGGAGCCCGTGGACACGGTTCTGGGGCAGTCGCCGAAGGCGGGAACCGAGCTGATCACGGGATCCACGGTCCGGATCAACGTCTCCAAGGGGCCGAAGCCGATTGCAGTGCCGAACGTCGTCGGCAGCCCGTTCGAGACCGCCCAGTCGCAGCTGCAGGGGCTCAACTTCGGGGTCGCGCGCGAGGACGTGGACTCGACCGAGCCCGAGGGGACCGTCGTCGGCCAGAATCCGGCAGGCGGCTCGCAGGCGGGCAAGGGCTCGGTGATCACGCTCCAGGTCTCGAAGGGGCCGGCGACGTCCCAGGTCCCGGACGTGACGAGCCAGTTGGAGGCGGACGCGCGCACCCAGCTGGAGCAGTCCGGCTTCCAGGCGCAGACGGTGGAGGAGATCGTCGACGACCCGCTCAACGACGGCAAGGTGCTCTCGCAGGATCCCGAGGGGGGCACCGACGCCGAGCAGGGGACGACCGTCGTGATCGTCGTCGGGCGCTTCGAAGCCCCCACGGACACGACGACCGTCCCGTGAGCGGCAAGCTCCGCGTCGCGGTGGTCGCGGGCGGGCGCTCCAGCGAGCACGAGATCTCGCTCGCCTCGGCGCGCTCGGTTCTCCAGGCGCTGGATCCAGCGCGCTACGAGACGACGACGATCGCGATCGGCCGCGACGGGCGCTGGGCGCTCGGCGAGGCGCTCGGCGAGGCAAGCAACGGACTCTCGCAAGGCGAGGTGGCCGAGACGCTGCCGGTGCTCGCCGACTCGAAGCCGGCGGCCGCGCTCGGGGGCGCGGACGTCGTCATACCCGTCCTGCACGGTCCGTTCGGTGAGGACGGCACGGTCCAGGGCCTGCTCGAGCTCGCGGGCATCCCCTACGTCGGCGCCGGCGTCGCGGCTTCGGCGCTCTGCATGGACAAGGACCTGTTCAAGGCGGTGCTGCGCGATCGGGGCATCCCGGTCGCCCGCAACGTGACGCTGCGGCTCGGTGACGCGATCGAGAACCCGTTCGGCTACCCGGTCTTCGTCAAGCCGGCCCGGCTCGGCTCCTCGGTCGGGATCTCGAAGGCGCACGACGAGGCCGAGCTCGAAGCGGCGGTGGCGCTCGCTCGCCGCCACGACGAGAAGGTGCTCGTCGAGGAGCTCCTGGAGGGAACGGAGGTCGAGTGCGGCGTGCTCGGCAACCTGCGGCCGGCCCCGATCGCCTCCGTCGTGGGCGAGATCGTGCCGAACGCGGAGTGGTACGACTACGCGGCCAAGTACGACGAGGGAGGCTCGGACATCATCGTCCCGGCTCGAATCCCGGACGAGATCGCCGCGCGCGTGCAGGCGCTCGCCGTCGACTCGTTCATCGCGACCGAGTGCGAGGGGATGGCGCGCGTCGACTTCTTCGTCCGGCCCGACGGGGAGGTGGTCGTGAACGAGATCAACACGATCCCCGGATTCACTGCGACGAGCGTCTACGCCCGCCTCTTCGAGGCCTCCGGGATTCCCTATGCGGAGCTGCTCGACCGCCTGATCCAGCTGGCGCTGGACCGGCACGAGCGCCGCTCCGGCCTCCAGTACTAGCGGCTAGGAGGCTTTCACCTCGTTCACGTGCGCGCTGCCGACCAGCTGGGTGATCCAGACCACGTAGTAGCGTCCGGAGCCTGCTCGCAAGTCCCAGCTCGTGCTCTCCCCGACGAGCTTGCTGTCCCCGACGGTCTCGAATGGTCCGGCTCGTGAGCTGCCGGACTGGACCTCCGCGGTGAAGCCGGGCGTGTCGGTGGTGAGGGCGATCCGCTCGGGCGCTCCGGTTGCCTCGAGCACCAGGCCGACACCCGACTTGAACGCGCTGAGCTGGGACCGGTACGTGGACGTGCGCCAGAACGTCGCCGCGTTCCCATCCGTCGCCAAGCCCGCTTCGGCGTCATGCTCGCCATCCCCTCCGTCGGGATCGTAGGCCCCGACGCCGCTCAGCTTCGCGCCGCCCGCCGTCGTCGTTCCGGCGCCATCTTCGCGCTTGAGGAGAATCCCCGCGACTACCGCCGCGACCAGGAGCGCCCCCAGCACGAGCGGCCAGACAGGCAGGCGGCGCGAGCGCCGTGACCGAGGCTGCTTGGCGACCGGCTTGCGGATGATCATCGTCGCCTCGCCGCCGTCCTTCGAGTCGAGCTCGGCGAGGCATGCCTCCAGCTCAGCGACGACCACGTCCATCGACGGAGGACGGTTCGCAGGCAGCTTCGCCATGCAGCTCTCGACGAGCGAGGCAAGCCGCAGCGGCGCATCCGGCCGCCGTTCCAGGACGGCGGGGACCGGCTCGTTGACGTGCTTCATCGCGACCGAGAGGAAGCTGTCGCCCGGATACGGCACCTCCCCGCAGAGCAGCTCCCAGAGGACGACGCCGAACGAGTAGACGTCGGTGAGGTCGTCGACGCGCTCGCCCCGAGCCTGCTCGGGCGCGACGTAGTGACTCGTCCCCAGCACGGTCCCGGTTTCCGTGTGCCCGACCGCGTCGAGAGTGCGCGCGATCCCGAAGTCGGTCACCTTCGCCCGCCCATCCGCGTCGAGAAGCACGTTTTGCGGCTTGACGTCGCGATGCACGAGCCCCTGTCCGTGCGCGAACGCAAGCGCCCGCCCGATATCCAAGCCGAGCTCGAGCGCACGCCGAACCGGCAACGGGCCGCCACGCTCGACGAGCTCCTTCACGTTCTCCCCGTCGACGAGCTCGAAGACGATGTACTGCTTCCCGTCGGTCTCGCCGCGGTCGATCACCGTGACGATGTTGGGGTGCGAGAGCTGCGCGACGGCGCGCGCCTCGCGCCGGAAGCGCTCGACGTGATCTTGATCGTCGTTGAAGCGCTCGTGCAGGATCTTGAGCGCGACGTTGCGCTCGAGCAGTGTGTCGAACGCGCAGTACACGCTGGACATGCCACCGGTGCCGACGAGGTCCTTGAGCTCGTAACGACCGGCGATGAGTTCACGCACTGCCACGACCTTACCCTTCCCCTGCGCTGAAAATCCGAACGCCGCGAGCCGTCAGGAAAGGACGCTCTCGAGCGCGTCTTCCCAGGCTGCGAGCGCCTCGTCAAGCTCGGCGTCGGTGATCACGAGCGGCGTCAGCACCCGGATCGCATTCCCGTGGACACCGGCCTTCAAGAGGAGCAGGCCGCGCTGCAGCGCAGCGTCGAGCACCGACTGGGTCAGCTCCCCCGCCGGCTGCTTCGTCGCCCGGTCGGCGACGAGCTCGATCGCAAGCATCGCGCCGAGCCCCCGGACGTCCCCGATCGCGGGGAAGCGCTCCTGCCAGCCGAGCATCCGCGCGCGGATCGTCTCCCCGATCGCCGTCGCGCGATCGCAGAGCCCTTCTTCCTCGATCACGTCGAGGACGGCGAGCGCGGCGGCCTGAGCAACCGGGTTGCCGACGAAGGTGCCGCCGATCGCCCCATCGTGCGCCGCATCCATGATCTGCGCCTTGCCGAGCACACCGGACAGGGGCAACCCGGCTGCAATCGACTTCGCAACCGTGATCAGGTCGGGCTCGATGCCGTAGTGCTCGATCGCAAAGAGCTTGCCCGTCCGCGCGAAGCCGGTCTGCACCTCGTCGACGATCAGGCAGATGCCGTGCTCGTCGCAGATCGCGCGCAGTCCCTCTAGAAACGCCTGCGGCGCGGGCAGGAAGCCGCCCTCGCCCTGGACCGGCTCGACGATGATCGCTGCAACCTGCTCGGCCGCGACCTCCGTCAGGAACATCTGGCGCAGCTCGTGGAGCGCAGTCTCGGTGTCCGGCCCGCGGTAGTCCTGGGGAAACGGTGCGCGATACACCTCGGGCGCGAGGGGGCCCATCCCCACCTTGTACGGGTGCGGACGCGACGTCAGCGTCATTGAGAGGAGCGTGCGGCCGTGGAAGGCGCCCTCGAAGGCGATCACGGCGGGTCGCTTCGTGGCCAGACGCGCGAACTTGACGGCGTTTTCGACCGCCTCCGTGCCGGCGTTGAAGAACGCCGCCTTCGCGGGAACGCGGAACGGCGCCCGCTCGAGCAGGCGCTCGGCGAGCTCGATGTACGGCTCGTATGGGACGACGGTGAAGTCCGTGTGCGCGAAGCGCGCCAGCTGCTCGGTCGCCGCCTCGACGACCCGCGGATGGGCGTGCCCGGTGTTGAGGCAGCCGACGCCGCCGGTGAAGTCCACGAAGACGTTGCCGTCGACGTCGGTGAGGGTCGCGCCGCGTCCCTCCTGCGCCACGATCGGCAGCACGATCGTCTTCGCGTTCGCGATCACGCGCCGCTTGCGCTCGAGGATCGCCGCCGAGCGCGGCCCCGGAATCGCCGTCCTGATGTCGATCGTCCTCGTCGTCGCCATGACCCCAGCGTAGCTCAGTGCTCGGCCGCGCCGACAGCTGAATACTCTCTGTGCATGGAGCAGCGCGACCTCGATCCGGACCCGCTGCGGCAGTTCGGAGCGTGGTTCGACGAGGCGCGGGAGGCCGGGGTCGAAGCGCCCGAGGCGATGGCGCTCGCGACAGCCACCGCCGACGGCCGGCCGTCGGTGCGCATGGTGCTGCTGAAGCAGGCCGACGAGGGCGGCTTCCGCTTCCACACGAACTACGAGAGTCGCAAGGGCGGCGAGCTGGCGGCGAACCCGAGGGCCGCCCTGCTCTTCCACTGGCGGCCGCTCGGGCGGCAGGTGCGCGTCGAAGGGGGCGTCGAGCGCCTCTCGCCGGACGAGTCCGGCGCGTACTTCCGCACCCGCCCGCTCCGCAGCCGGATCGCCGCGTGGGCGTCCCCGCAGAGCCGGACGCTCGACGGCCGCGCAGAGCTCGAGCAGCTCTACGACGAGGCGGCCGCTCGCTTCCCGGCGGGCGACGTCGCGCTGCCGCCGCACTGGGGCGGGTACCGGGTCGTCCCCGATGCCTACGAGTTCTGGCAGCGCGGCGAGGACCGCCTGCACGACCGCGTCCGCTACCAGCGGGACGGCGATCGCTGGAACCGCGCGCGGCTGGCGCCCTAGCGCCCTTCCTTGAAGAGGGAGCGGGCGGTCTCGTGCGCGTCCTCGTCGTGCGTCTGCCAGAGCCGCTCGACGAGGCTGCCGAGGACGTCGCGGATGCCGACCATCCCCAGCAGGTGCTCGCCTTCGACGACGGGCAGGTGGCGGATCTTCCGCTCGCCCATCAGCCGCGCGGCGTCGAGCACCGGGACGCGCGCGTCGACCGTGAGTGGCGACCGCGTCATCACGTCGCCGACATGGACCGTGTCGAGGTCTGTGCCGTCCCCGGCGAGACCGAGCACGTCGCGCTCGGTGAAGATGCCGACGAGCTTGCCGGCGTCGCAGACCGCAACGGAGCCGACTCCCTCCTCGAGCATGCGGAGCACCGCAAGCCGCGCGGAGTCGGTCGTATCCACGGCCACTACGCGCGTTCTCATCACGTCGCCGATCGTCATGGTCCGATCATTGTAACCGTTGGTACTAGGCCGGGGCGAGCGCGCCCGGGGTGTAGATCCCGAGCGGGTTCCAGAGCAGGTAGCCCCGGGCTCCCATCAGCCGCGCCGATTCGATCTGGGCCCGGACATCGGCGAGGCCGTACGTTCGGCCGTAGGAGAAGTCCTGCAGCCACGGGATCAGCTGGGCCTTGCTCTGCTTCAACTCGCGCCGGAAGTGCGAGAGCGACCACTCGACCGTCGCGCCCGGAGAGGCGTTCGGATCCTCGAGCCCGTACTCGCCGGGGCCGTAGTGCGACGGGTAGACCATCGGATAGATGGAGTCGACGTACTTGGAAAGCCGCCGCGGAATCTGGCCGATGCCGAGGTCACGGGTGGCCGAGAGCCCGAAGAGGTCCGTCGACACCCGCACGCCGAGCGGTTTCAGCCGCGTCGCGGCGTAATGGGCGAACTCGGCGATCACCCAGCCCATAGGGGTCGCCGTCTTGCGGGGATAGACGATCGACTCGACGTCACCGTCGGTGGGGAAGCGCACGTAGTCGAACTGGATCTCGTCGAAACCAGCGCGGGCGGCGGCCGCGGCGATCGCGACGTTGTAGTCCCAGACGCGCTTGTCGTACGGATTCGTCCAGCCGAGCCCGGCGTGGTTGCGCCAGACCGAGCCGTCGGGAGTCTTGATCGCGAGGTCCGAGCGGCCGGCGGAGAGCACGGGGTCTTCGAAGACGACGACGCGGCCGATCAGGTAGACGCCCTTCGCATGAATCAGGCGCGCGGCCTGGCGCGGCTTGTAATACGGCTTGGCGGCCCCGACTGCGCGCGCGAGGGGAACCGCGGAGGTGACGAATCCGACCTCGCCGTTCTCGTCCTTGACGTCGAGCTCGATCGTGTTCAGGCCGTCGTCGACGAGCCGCAGGTACTCCTCGAGCTTCCCGTCGAGGGACGCGAGCGCCATCGTGACGTGGATTCCTCGAACCTCGTCGGGCAGCGCGCGGGGCTGCTTGACAGCAGCCTTGGCGACCGGCTTTGCGACGGCCGGTGCCGGTGCCGCGGCCGCCGGGGAGCGTTGCTCGGCGGGGATCACGAAGCGCGCGCCCACGGCGAGGCTGGCGGTGACGGCGAGCAAGAAGCCGACGGCGGCTGCGCGGCGCCTGCGCCTGCGCCTGCGTGCCTCTGCACGTCGTGCGCGGAAGCGCTCGTTCGGCTCCATCTGCTCGAACAGCATCGACACGGCGCGCGAACGGTATGTGGAAAACGTCCGCTTTGCAACAGGACCGTACAATCCGCGAGTGGTCCTTTCGGACGTGACGATCCAGCGGCTGCTCGATGAGGGCCGGATCGAGGTGGATCCGTACGACCAGTCGCTGCTCCAGCCTTCGAGCGTCGACGTCCGGGTCGACCGCTATTTCCGGGTGTTCCGCAACTCCCGCTACCCCTTCATCGACGTGAAAGCGGAGCAGGAGGAGCTGACCGAGCTCGTCGAGATCGACGACGAGACCGCGTTCATCCTCCATCCCGGCGAGTTCGTGCTCGGCTCGACGCTGGAGCGAATCCGCCTCCCCGACGACCTCGTCGCGCGGCTCGAGGGAAAGAGCTCGCTCGGGCGCCTCGGCCTCCTGATCCACTCGACCGCCGGCTTCATCGACCCGGGCTGGGACGGCCACGTGACGCTCGAGCTCTCGAACGTCGCCAACCTCCCGATCACCATCTACTACGCGATGAAGATCGGCCAGGTCTCGTTCATGCAGCTGTCCGAGCCTGCGCAGGCGCCGTACGGCTCCGGCGGCCTCGGCTCCAAGTACCAGGGGCAGAAGGGGCCCACGCCCAGCCGCTACTGGAAGAACTTCGAGCAGTGAAGGTCCTCGTCACCGGTGCGACCGGCTTCGTCGGCCCAGGCGTCGTCTCCGCACTCGTCGACGCCGGCCACTACGTCCGCGTCCTCGAGCGGCGTCCCGGCGCCTGGAAGCAGGCGGGACTGCCCTGCCAGGAGGCGGTCGAGGGAAATATGACCGACGCGGAGAGCCTGCGCCGCGCCGTCGAGGGCCAGGACGTGGTCGTCCACCTCGTCGCGATCCTCACCGGCAAGCCGCAGGACTTCGAGCGCGTGATGGAGCAGGGAACGCGCGACCTCGTCGCTGCCGGCCAGGCAGCCGGCGTCAAGCGCTTCGTGCTCATGTCGGCGCTCGGGACGAGCGAGGAGACGAAGGATCTCGTGCCCTACTACCACTCGAAGTGGGAGATGGAGCAGACCGTGAGGAGCTCCGGGCTCGAGCACGTGATCCTGCGGCCGAGCTTCGTCTTCGGCCGCGGCGGCGGGGCGCTCCAGCAGTTCGTGCGGATCGCCAGGCTCGCGCCGGTGACGCCGATCGTCGGCCCCGGCACGCAGCGCATCCAGCCGATCTGGATCGACGACCTCGCGGCCTACTTCGCGGCGGCGGTCGACAAATCGGAGGCTGCAAACAGGACCTTCGAGCTGGGCGGGCCGGACGTTGTCACCTGGAACGACTTCTGGTCGCGCCTGAAGCGCGCCCTCGGCTCCCATAGGCCCTCCGTGCACGTGCCCTTCAGGCTGATGCGGGCGCAGGCCGCGGTGCTCGAGAAGCTGCCGAAGCCGCCTGTGACGCGCGACCAGCTG
>JAWVCV010000248.1:0-6951 GCA_033858115.1 Gaiellaceae bacterium | reverse complement strand
GGCGCGACGACGCGGAGCGACTGCGCGAGCGCGAACCAGAGCACGTGCAGCGCGACGCGGTCGCCTTCCCAGAACCGCCGCCGGGAGCGGCGGATGTACCAGTTCGAGAGGTCGTCGAGGAACGCTTCGTAGGCCCGGATCACGTCGACGGTCAGGTAGGACTCGTAGGCGGCCGTCGCCTCGCGGACGAGCGCGTGCGTGCGATCGATCAGCCAGCGGTCGAGGGATCGCAGCTCGCGCTCCTTCGGCAACTCGCCCCACGCCGGCTGGAACGCCTCGACGTTCGCGTAGTCGACGAAGAACCTGACCGAGTTCCAGAGCGTCAGCAGCTTGCGCTGGATCTCCCGCCCCGGGCCGAAGCCGAAGAGGAGGTTCTGGTTCGGCGGTTGGGCGCAGTACTGCCAGCGCATCACGTCGGCTCCCATCCGCTCGAAGGCCTCGCCGGCCTCGATCGCGTTGCCCCACGACTTGTGCATCTCGCGGCCGCTCTCGTCGAGCATCTTCTCGTAGCCGAGCACCTGCCGATACGGCGCACGACCGGTGAGCGCGACCGACATGAAGTGCTGCGAGTAGAACCAGAGCCGGATCTGCTCGCGCATCTCGGAGACCCAATCGGCCGGGAACCACTGCTCCCAGTAGGAGTGGTCGTGGAGATCCGCCTTGGTCAGGCCCCTGGCCGCACCCGTCGCGAATCCCTCCGGGACGAACGTTGGGTTCTCCCAGCCGAGCGTCGAGAAGGGGACGATGCCCGCGTCGAGCCAGACGTCGCCGACCTCGGGGATCCGGCGCACTTCGGCGCCGCACTGCTCGCACGTGATCGGCACCTCGTCGATCCAGGGGCGGCGCAGCTCCTCCAGCTGGTCGAGCCCGCCGAGCGCACGCTCCTCGAGCTCGGCCTTGGAGCCGACCACGTTCAGGTGCCCGCACTCGCACGGGTAGAAGGGCAGCGGCAGCCCGTAGTAGCGGCGCCTGGAGATGTTCCAGTCGCCCATGTTCCGTAGCCAGTCGTCCATACGCTTGCCCATGTAGGCGGGCGTCCACTCCACGTCCTGGTTGGCCTCGAGCAGCTGCGGACGCAGCTCGTCGACCGCGATCAGCCAGTCGTCGGTGACCCGCCAGATCAGCGGCGTGTCGCAGCGCCAGCAGTGCGGATACCGATGCTCGTAGAGCCCAGCCTCGACGAGGACGCCCTGCTCCCCGAGCCAGCCGATGATCTGGTCGGCGGCCTCGACCGTCGAGAGCCCGTGCAACCAGCCGTACGCGTCGAAGAACCGGCCGGCTTCGTCGACCGGCATCAACACCGGCAAGTCGTGGATCTGGCCGAGCTCGAAGTCCTCTTGGCCGGCGCCGGGCGCGATGTGGACGATCCCGGTCCCCTCGTCGAGCGAGACCTCCTCCCATGGGATCACGCGATGCTCCACCTCGGCGCCGGGGCCCAACTCGTCGAACGGCCCCGAGTAGCGCCAGCCCACCAGCTCTTCACCGCGCTTCAGCTCCACGAATTTCTCGTCCGGGTACCGGGAGCGAGCAACCCACTCACCGTTGTCGCGGCGGCCGTACTCGGCGTCCGGCTTGACCGCCGCGGCGACGTTCGCCGGCAGCGTCCAAGGCGTCGTCGTCCAGATCACGAGCGACTCGTGCGGACGGCCGAGCAGCGGGAACCGGACGAACAGAGAGGGGTCGGCGCGGTCCTGGTAGACGCCCGAGAGCGAAAGCTCGTGCTGGGAGAGCGACGTGCCGCAGCGAGGGCACCACTCTGTCGACCGGTGGCCGAGGTACAGCCAGCCGCGCTCGTGGATCCGCTTGAGGAAGCGCCAGACGTACTCGATGTTGGTGTCGCTGAACGTGAAGTAGTCCCGGCCCCAGTCCATCCACTGGCCGAGCCGCTTCGAGCCGCGGGTGATGTCCGCGGACGACTGGACGACGACCTCCCGGCACCGGCGCGCGAACTCGGCGAGGCCGAACTCCTCGATCTCGCGCTTGGAGTTCAGACCCAGCTGGCGCTCGACGCCGACCTCGATCCAGAGGCCCTGGCAGTCGAAGCCGTTCTGGTAGCGCTGGTGGTGGCCGCGGAGGCCCTTGTAGCGCTGGAAGACGTCCTTGAGCGTCCGTCCCCACGCATGGTGCACGCCCATCGAACCGTTCGCCGTGATCGGGCCGTCGACGAAGCTGAACCTCGGCCCGTGCCGGTTCTGGTCGCGCAGGCGGTCGAACGTCTGCTCGCGCTCCCAGAGCTCGAGGATCTCGAGCTCGAGCGCGGGATGATCGGGCTTCTCGGGGAGCGGCTTGAACACGGCTCCGATTCTAGGGAACAGTCCGTCCGGGCCGATCGTTTTCAATAGCGGAGGCCGGGGAACCGGTCCCGTTATCCAGCGAAAGGAATTACCGAATGGCAACTGCAGTCAAAGAGGACACGTTCGCGCAGGAGGTCCTCGAGAGCGACAAGCCTGTGATCGTGGACTTCTGGGCCGAGTGGTGTGGGCCCTGCCACGCGGTCGCGCCGGTGCTCGACAAGATCGTCGAGGAGCGCGACGGCGAGGTGAAGCTCGTCAAGGTGAACATCGATGAGGAGCGCGGCCTGGCCGAGCGCTACGGGATCGCCTCGATCCCGACGATGATCATCTTCAGAGGCGGCCAGCCGGCCGAAGTCGCAATCGGCGCGCAGCCGAAGGGCGCGCTCGAGCGCAGCCTCGGCCTGGCGACCGAATAGCTCGCGGCTAACTCTCGGCCGCTTCTTCTTCCGGGTGAGGGATCGGCGAGGTCGCCCGACCTGCCGGTTCCTCGACCAGGTTCAGCACGCGCATTCCGTAGTGGAAGACGATCGTGCCGCCGAGCCAGCCGCCGACCGTGAGCGTGAGGAATCCGATCAGGGTGAGGATGAAGGCGCCGTCGGTGACGACACCGTCGATGCCGTCGCTGTAACCGGCGCCGACCGCGATCAGGAAGAACCCCGTCGCGAACAGCATCGCGATCATGTGCGCGGTCGCGGTGCGCCAGAGCGGCGTCCCGCGGGAGATCTGGAGCCAGTCGGCGAAGCCCGTGATTGCAGTCGGGGCGCTGACGATCAGGCCCACGATCAGCGCGAGCACCCAGGCCTGCGCGGCCTTTTGCTCGGCGATGCCGACCTTGCTCAACACGGCCGCCACCGTGGCGAATGTGTAGATCCCGATCGTCGCGTCGGTCAGCGGTGGATGGAGCGGGTGCCCCGGCGTGCCGCGATAGAGGAAATCGAGCTTCACCAGCGCGAAGGTTTCCGCGCGGGCGGGACCGCAAACTAGGGGTCTAGTCTTCTGCGGTCTCGAGGAAGCCCAGGAAGGCAGCGTGCTTTGCCAGCAGCGTCTCGATCTCGGAGAGGCCGACGGCTGCCCAGTCCTCGACCCAGGTCTCGGAGAGGTCGTCCTCGATCGTATGCAGGCCGCGCTCGCTCATCTGGTCAAAATGATCGACATTCCTCCCGCGGGGTACATGGGCCGAACGGCCTATCTTTCGGGCTGACCGGGCCTCACTCGATGCAGCGATTCCTGATCGTCAACCCACGCTCCGGCACGGGCTCGCCCACCGCCGAGGAGCTCCGCGACGCGGCCCAGTCCCGCGGCGTGGACGTCCACCTGCTGCAGGAAGGGGAGGATCTGCCGGAGCTCGCGCGCGCAGCGGGCGCGGACGTGCTCGGGATGGCGGGCGGCGACGGCTCGCTGGCCGCCGTCGCGGCGGTCGCAATCGAGCAGGACGTGCCCTTCGTCTGCGTCCCGTTCGGCACCCGGAACCACTTCGCCCGCGACCTCGGCCTCGACCGCGACGATCCGCTCGCGGCTCTGGCCGCCTTCGACGAGGGCGAGGAGCGCCGCGTCGACGTCGGCCGCGTCGGGGAGCGCCTGTTCCTGAACAACGTCTCACTGGGGCTCTACGCCCTGCTCGTTCACCGGCGCGAGCACCATCGCCGCCGGCGCGACGCGCTGGCGCGGCTCCGCGCCCTCGCCCTGAGCCTGCAGCACCGCCGGCGCCGCCAGCGCTTCACGGTGGACGGCAGGCAGGTGCGCGCCCGGCTCGTGCTCGTGGCGAACAACGCCTACACGTTCGACCTGCTCTCGCTCGGGGAGCGGGAGCGCCTCGACGAGGGCCTGCTCCACCTCTACATCCCCCACGGCTTCCGCCGGATCACGTGGGAGGAGCAGAGCTGCACGAAGCTGGAGATCGGCTCGCCGCAGCCGCGCGTTCGTGCGGCGATCGACGGCGAGCCCGTCGAGCTCGACTCGCCGCTCGAGTTCCGCAGCGAGCCGCGCGCGCTACGCGTGCTCGTGCCGCGCGCGCCAGAGTGACACGGCCTCGCTGAACGCGCTCGGGCCGATGTCGTCCGGCAGCTCGTCAGGCGCGAACCAGCCGAGTTCGACGACGTCGTCCGCGGCTTGCTCGGCGCCGCCGACGACGCGCGCATGCCAGAGCAGGCACAGCACCGAGCGCTCCCCGTGCGGCTGGATCCAGGTCCCGAAGAGCGCGCCCGGGTCGATCACGAGGCCCGTCTCCTCGCGAACCTCCCGCCGCAGGCCCTCCTCGGGGGTCTCTCCCTCCTCCAGGAAGCCGCCGGGGAGCCCCCAGCAGCCCGCGCCGGGATCGAAGGCCCGCCGGCCGAGCAGGATCCGGCCGTCACGCTCGATCACCGCGTGCACGCCCGGAACGGAGTTCGCCCAGGCGACGTAGCCACAGCTCGCGCAGTCGAAGCTCGTGCCTCGGTGGTCGCCCTCGGCGCCGCAGCGCGGACAGAAGCGCCAGCCATCGAGGATGCCCACTAGCTGACCGGTCGGTAGTCGACGTGCCGGCCGGGGCGCTCCAGACCAAGCCGGAAGCTGCAGTGCACCGCAGCCACGGCCGGCGGCCTCGGCAGGTTCGGCAGTCGCCGATCGGTCATCTCGTTACGGTACTCATGTGCCGCGCCACGTGCCTGCCACGGTTCACGAGCTGACGCGCGTCGAGCTCCTGTCCGGAATGCCCGGCTCGAAGCTCGCCGAGCTTGCCGGCCGGCTCGAGCGCGAGGAGCTCGCCCCGGGCGCGACGGTGATCCGCGAGGGCGAGCCGGGTGACCGCTTCTACGTCGTCCTCTCGGGGCTCTTGCGGGTTTCCCAGGAGGACCTGGGCGAGCGGCGGATGCTCCGGCCGGGCGACTCGTTCGGCGAGGTCGCGCTCGCGATGGGGATCCCGCGGACCGCGTCGGTGCGGGCGGTCACGCCCGCCGTCGTGGCCAGCTGCGACAGCGCGACGTTCGACGAGCTGCTGCGGCCCTTGTTCGCCGATGAGTGACGTCCTGCTCCTGCACGCCGGTCTGGCTGGACCCCTCGGCTGAGCTGCAGCTGGCCGCGATCTCCGCGCCTACGCTCGTCGTCGTGGGCTCGGAGGACCTCGCCGACATCGCCTCGATGGCGGAGCAGCTCGTGGCGGAGATCCCAGGCGCGCGTTTGCGACGATCCAGGGCGCCGGACACCTGCCAAGCCTCGAACGTCCCGGGGAGCTCAACGCGCTGCTGCTCGAGTTTCTGCAAGCCGGCTGACCGCGGCCACGCGGCCGACGGCGACCACCGCCGCGAAGATCGCTCCACCCGTGACCACCTCCGACAGCACGACGGCCCCGTCGGTCGAGAACTTCTGAGTCCATGCGAGCACCATCGCGCTCCCTACGGCCGCGGCGGTTCCGAGCGGAAGCGCGACGGCGAGCAGCCTCAGCGTCGTCGCAACCGCCGTGTCGTCCTGCCAGCGCAGATACGCGCCCACGGCGGCGACCGCACCGGCAGTCGCGAAGGCCGCACCGATCGCATACAGGACGACCAGCAGCCAGGCTCCGGTCGAGCCCAGGTACTCGCTCACCCGCGGGAAGATCTCGGCAAAGCCATCGCTCGACATTCCGTAGGCGACGAAGTGCGCGAAGCCCGTACCGGGGACGGCGCCGACCAATGCCGCGACCGCGGAAGCGACCACCCGCGCCCGCGGTCGAACGACGCCGCGCGCGACAGCCCATTCCGTCGCGAATGCGGTCGCGTCTCCAGCGACGAAGTCATCCGCCGAGATCCCATCCTCCGCCGCCGCGGCCAACTCCGCCTCGAGGTCGGCGGACATCTCCTCTCGCACCTCGCGTGGTACTCCGAGGCGCTTCCACGTCCTCGCACTGGTCCCGATCACGTCGTTCACGCATGCACCTCCGTCTGGTTCGAGAGAACGGCGTCGACCGCCGTCCTGACGTCGCGCCACTCGCCGCCCCAGGCCCTCAGCGCCTCGCGGCCGCTCTCGGAGAGGGTGTAGTACTTCCGCGGCGGGCCGCCGTTGCTCCCCTCGCGGTGGGTCTCGACGAGGCCCTGAGCCTCGAAGCGACCGAGGATCGGATAGATCGACCCCTCGGACACCGGCGAGAGCCCCTTCGCCACGAGTCGTTTGGTCATCTCGTAGCCGTAAGCGGGCCCATCCGCGATCACCGCGAGCACGCAGACGTCGAGGACGCCCCGGAGAATCTGGCTGCGGCGGTTCGGCGCGACTGCCATGCTGTGCATGATAGTCGCCACTCTCTTGCAGTGCAAGTCAGTCTTGGGCGGCGATGACCTCGTCCGAGAGCGCCGGCCAGGCCGTCTTCGACCACTCGCCGAACTCGCGGTCGGTGAGGACGACGAGCGAGAGCGCCCGGTCCGGGTCGACCCAGAGGAACGTGCCCGAGCCGCCGAAGTGGCCGAACGTGCGCGGCGAGGTCAGCGTTCCCGACCAGTGGCCCGCCTTGTCGTCCTTGAGCTCGAAGCCGAGGCCCCAGTCCAGCGGGTCGAAGCGTCCGAAGTCGGGAAGCACGCCCGCGAGCCCCGGGAACGCCACCGCAGTCGCCTCTGCGACCGTCTCCGCGGCGACGAGCGTCGGCGCGAGCAGCTCCCGCGCAAGCGCCGCCGCGTCCGGCAGGGTGCCGTAGACGTCTGCCGCCGTCGAGCCA
>JAWVCV010000247.1:0-7389 GCA_033858115.1 Gaiellaceae bacterium | reverse complement strand
TCGCTGCTCGACTCCGGCGCGGTCGTCGCCAACGGCTCCGACGCACCGGTGGAGGAGCTCGATCCGCTCGCGGGGATCGCGGCCGGGGTGCTGCGCACGATCGACGAGCGGCCGCCGTGGCGGCCGGAGGAGGCGCTCACCGTTGAGCAGGCGCTCCATGCGACCTGCGTTGCGCCCGCCTGGCTCGCGCGCGACGAGCGCCGCCGCGGCACGCTCGTTCCCGGCCACTTCGCCGACCTCGTCGTGCTCGATC
Source organism: Gaiellaceae bacterium (assembly GCA_033858115.1). GTDB lineage: Bacteria > Actinomycetota > Thermoleophilia > Gaiellales > Gaiellaceae > Gaiellasilicea. The sequence goes on along the minus strand of JAWVCV010000247.1, from coordinate 7,136 downwards.
GCGACCCGCTCGCCGTCGAGCCGGAAGAGCTCCGCCAGCTCGAAGTCGTCGCCACTATGGTCGGCGGCCGCTGGGTGCACAACGCACCCCCCTGGGACTGATCGACTGCGACGTCCTCTAGAGGGCGGCCCTGGAATCACGGCGCGCCCGGGCTTGCATCAGCAGTCACGATCGTGCGAGGATCGCGGCGCTGCTGACATGACACCGAAGGAGGCGGGTATGGAAGGTTCCACTGCCGCTCCAGACCGGCTGCGCGAGAGCTCGATTGGCCTTCCCCACGCTCTCTTCCAGTCGATCACGCACATGGCGCCCGGGGCGGCGATCGCGTTCTCGATTCTCTTCTCCGTGCAGTTCGCGGGACCGGCGTTGCCCCTCTCGGTGCTGCTCGCCCTCGTCGCCTGCCTGCTCGTCGCGAGCTCGATCGGCCAGATGGCCCGCAAGATCCCGTCGGCGGGCGGTCTCTACAGCTACGTCACGCACGGGCTCGGCCCGGTGCCGGGCTTCTTCGTCGGGCTGATCTTTCTCTGCTTCCAGCCGCTCGTCGCGCCGCTCCTCTTCCTCATCTTCGCGTGGGCGACGACCGACGTCATGCGCACCAATGTGGGCTGGGACTGGTCCGGCCAGTGGACGGTCTGGGTCCTGCTCGCCGCAGCGGTCGTCTTCTTCCTGACCTACCGGGACGTGCGGCTCTCGACGCGCGCAGGCATCGCGCTCGGCATCTTCGAAGTGGGCGTCTTCGCGGCGCTCGCGATCTGGATGATCTTCTCCAACCTCGGCGACCTGACCCTGCAGACGTTCGACCCGACCGAGGCGGAGGCCGGCACCTTCAACGGGATCTTCAAGGGGATGGTCTTCTGCATCCTCGCGTTCATCGGCTTCGAGTCGTCGGCTCCGCTCGCCGAGGAGACACGCGACCCGAGGCGGAACATCCCGAAGGCCGTGATCGGCGCCTGCCTCGGGATCGGCCTGTTCTACGTTCTGTGCTCCTACGCGTGGGTGATCGGAACGGGCTTCCCCAACTTCACCGCCGACACGCTCAAGGAGGCGAACCCGTGGCAGCACCTCGGCGACGTCTACTGGAACGTCGGCTGGGTGCTGATCTTCCTGGCGATCGTCAACTCGGCCCTGGCGAACTCGAACGCCGGCGTGAACGCGGCGAGCCGCGTGATCTACGCCATGGGCCGGAACGGAGTGCTCCCGCGAATGTTCGCCCGCACGCATCCAGAGCACCGGACGCCGCACGTCGCCATCGTCGCGCAGACGGTGTTCGGCGTGGTCCTCGCGCTGCTGCTCGGCTGGAAGTGGGGCCCCTTGAACGGCTTCGGCGTCATCTCGTTCGCGGCCACGAGCCTCGTCATCGTCGTCTACATCACCGTCTGCCTCGCGACGATCTCCTACTACTGGAACAAGGCGCGGGCCGAGTGGAACTGGTGGCTGCACGGCATCTTCCCGGCCCTCGGCGCACTTGCCTTCCTACCGCCGCTGTACTACCAGTACCGGCCGCTCGCGCCGGAGCCCCTGCGGTTCGGGAACTTCGCCGCGATCGCGGCGTTCGCGATCGCGATCCTCCTGACGGCGTTCGTCGCGACGCAGAGGCGCAGCCTGCTCGACAACGCCGACCGGATCTTCCTCGAGGAAGAGATCGTCGGCCCGGCCGGCCCCTTCGACGTGCCGCCCCCCACGGCGCCGGAGCCGGGGCGTGCGGGCTGATGGCGACGACCGCGGTCGACCACGTCGTCACCCGCGACCAGGTGATCTGGGGCTTCGGACCCGACCTCGAGCCCGTGCTCGAGGTGGAGCCCGGGGCCGTCGTCCGCTTCGAGACGAACGACTGCTTCACCGGCCAGATCCGGACCGAGGCGGATCTCGTGAGCGACATCGACTTCTCGCGCGTGAACAGCGCCACCGGCCCCGTCGCCGTGCGCGGCGCGAAGCCCGGCGACTCGCTCGTCGTCGAGCTGCTCGAGGTCAGGCCCGGGCCCCGCGGCTTCGCCACGATCATCCCGGAGTTCGGCCAGCTGATCGACCAGGTGCGCTCGCCGGTCACCTACGTCTTCGACGTCGAGGACGACACGATCCACATGAACGAGCGGATCAGCTTCCCGCTGCGTCCGATGGTCGGAGTCGTCGGTGTCGCGACCGACGGCGAAGAGATCACGAACGGCTGGGCGGGGCGCCACGGCGGCAATCTCGACGACCATCTGCACGGCCCCGGCGCGAAGCTCTATTTCCCGGTGCGGCAGCCCGGGGGGATGTTCGCCGTGGGCGACATGCACGCCTCGATGGGCGACGGCGAGATCTGCGGCACCGGCGTCGAGATCGGCGGCGAGGTGATCGCCCGATTCGACGTGCTGGAGGGAAAGCAGGCGGTGTGGCCGGTGACGGAGCTCCCGGATGCCTGGGTGACGCACGGCACCTCGGACGGCGACTTCCACGAGGCAATGCAGGCCGCAGCCGAGGAGGCGGCGAAGCTGCTCGTCGACCAGTGGCGCTTCTCGATCGAGGAGGCGTTCGTCTTCCTCTCCGTCGCGTGCGACGTCGGCATCTGCCAGGCGTGCAGGCCCTCGCCCTTCAGTGCGATCGCGCGCGTGAAGATCCCGAAGCTCTCGGCGACGCCGGCGCCGTTCAGCTAGCCCGGACGCTCGGCCCAGACCTGCGCGAGCTCGACGAGCATCGCGGCCGCCGCGGCCATGTCCTGGACACTCGCCCATTCACGGCGGGAGTGGTACTCGGAGCCGCCGGTGAAGAGGTTCGGCGTCGGCAGGCCCCGGTGTGACAGGCGGGCGCCGTCGGTGCCGCCACGGATGATCGTGTGGGTGGGCTCGACGCCGAGCCGCCGGACCGCTTCCTCCGCTGCCTCGATCACCTCGGGGTAGCGGTCGATCACCTCGCCCATGTTGCGGTACTGCTCCTCCACGCTGACCGCGACCGAAGCGCGCGGCTCCCGCTCCTCGATCTCGCGGGCGAGCCGGCGGAGCAGACCCACGTGCTCGTCCAGCTTGGCCGCGTCGTGGTCGCGGACGATCAACTCGACGACCGTCTCCTCCGCGCCGCCCCAGACCCGGGTCGGGTGGACGAACCCCTCGCGCTCCTCGGTCGTCTCCGGCGAGAGCGAGTCGCGCGGCAGCGCAGCGACGAAGTCGGCCGCGAGCTTGATCGCGTTGACGAGCTGGCCCTTCGCTGTTCCGGGGTGGGTCGAACGGCCGCGAATCGTGACCGTCACCTTCGACGCGTTGAAGGTCTCCGCCTCGATCTCGCCCAGCTCGGCGCCGTCGAGCGTGTACGCGTACTTCGCGCCGAAGCGCTCGAGATCGAGGTGGTCGGCGCCGCCCGCGACCTCTTCGTCGACCGTGAAGCAGACCCTGATCGGGGCGTGCGCGACGGCCGGGTTCCGCTTCAGGTAGGCGACCGCGGCCATGATCTCCGCCACGCCGGCCTTGTCGTCCGCGCCGAGAAGCGTCGTCCCGTCGGTCGTGACGATGTCGTGGCCGACCTTCCTCTTCAGCAGCGGCAGCTCCTCGGGGTCGAGGACGACGCCCTCGCGCGGAAGCTCGATCCGGCCGCCGTCGTACTCCCGGTTGACCTGCGGGTCGACGCCGGTCGCCGTCACGTCCGGTGAGGTGTCCACGTGCGCGATCAGGCCGACCGCCGGGGCCGACTCGACGCCGGGGAGCGAGCCGTAGACGTAGCCGAACTCGTCCAGACGCACGTCGTCGAGCCCGATCGCCTCGAGCTCGTCGCGGAGCAGCCGGGCGAGCTCGAGCTGCTTCTCGGTCGAAGGAGACGCGGTGACTCCGTGCGCCGACTGCGTGTCGATGCGAACATAGCGCAGGAAGCGGTCGAGGACGTCGTCCGCGAGCTCGGCCGCAAGCGGCGTCACGAACTGGGCGCTAGGCGAGGGCGGCAAGGCGGGTGTAGAGCTCGCGGATGGTGGCAATGCCGCGCGGGAAGAACTCCACGAGCATCCGCTCGTTCGGTGAGTGGACGTTGCTCTCGGGCAGCGCGAAGCCGGTCAGGATCGTCGGGATGCCCTTGTCGGCGAGCGCCGGCATGATCGGCAGGGTGCCGCCGGACCGGGTGAGGATCGGCCGGATCCCGAACGCGTGCTCGAAGGCGTCCTGCGCGATCTTGATCACAGGCGCGTCGGCGGCGACGAGACCGGGACGGGTCGAGCCCGGCAGCTCGTCCACCTCGATCGTCGCCCCTGCCGGCGCGGCCTCGCGCAGCAGTCGCTCGACCTCGGGGACGACCGCCTCGGGCGTCTGGCCCGGCGCCAGGCGGACGGTGAAGTTCGCCTGCGCATCGGTGATCACCGTGGTGTTCTTCAGGCCTGGCTTGCCGCCGAGGATCCCGTTCACGTCGACGGAAGTCTCGGCAGTCGTGCGGAGGTAGAACTCGTCCGCAGCCTTCGGGTCGTAGGGCACCGCGCCCGCCTCGCGCAGCACCTCCGCGCCGGCGGGCTGCAGCTCCCAGCCCGCGCGCTCCTCGTCGGTCGGCGGGGCGATCCCCACCCGCAGCGCGTCGGGCACGCGCCCGTCGCGCGGCAGGATTCCGGTCAGCGTCTGATTCAGCGCGTGGATCGCGTTCAGCGCCGCGTTGCCGTACATCCCGGAGTGCAGGTCGCGCTCGCCGGTCTTGACGCGCAGGTTGAAGGCCGCGAGCCCGCGCGTCGCGATCGAGAGCGCCGGCAGGCTGCGGTTCTCCATCCCTCCGTCGAAGATCACGCAGGCGTCGGCGCCGCGCTCGTCCTGCTGCAGGAACTCGACGATCGACTGGCCGCCGACCTCCTCCTCGCCGTCCGAGACGACGCGGATGTTGATCGGCAGCGCGCCTTCGGCGGCGAGCAGGCCGGCCGCGTGGAGCAGCATCCAGAGCTGCCCCTTGTCGTCGGCGACACCGCGGGCGTAGAGCCACTCGTCGCGGATCGTCGCCTCGAACGGGTCGGACTCCCAGAGCTCGAGCGGCGCCGGCGGCTGGACGTCGAAGTGCCCGTAGCAGAGGATTGTCGGCGCCTCCGCGGCGGCGTTGGACGCGCGAATCTCGCCGACGACGAGCGGCCGCTTGCCGAAGGGGACGAGCTCGGCGTCGCCGCCGCTGCGGCGGATCTTGTCCGCGACCCATTCCGCAGCCGTGACGACATCCGCCTCGTGCGCCGGGTCGGCGCTCACGGACGGAATGCGCAAGAGCTCCGAGAGCTCGTCGAGCCATGCCGGTTCGATCGCGGTCACGCCGCGAGTCTAGTCAGGCGACGTCGCGGAGCTGCGCGGCAAGTGCGAGCGCGCGGAGCTTCTTCAGGCCCTGATTCTCGATCTGGCGGATGCGCTCGCGCGTGACGTTGAACGCACGGCCGACTTCGTCCAGGGTGCACGGCTGCTGGCCGTCCAGCCCGTAGCGCAACTCGAGCACGCGCCGCTCGCGGTGCGAGAGCGACTTCAGGATCGAGCGCAGCGCCTCGTTGCGAAGCGTCTCCTCGGCCATCTCGTCGGGCAGCGGCGCGGTCTCGTCCGTGAGGAAGTGCCCGAACTCCGACTCGTCCTCGTCGCCGACGGGCTTCTCGAGCGAGATCGGGGTCTGCGCGCTGCGGCGGATCTGCTCGATCTCCTCCGGCTGCAGGTCGAGCTCGATCCCGATCTCGACGGAGCTCGGCTCGCGGCCGAGCTTGGCGCGCAGGGTCCGCTCGGTGCGGACGATCTTGTTGAGCTTCTCGACGACGTGCACCGGCATCCGAATCGTGCGCGCCTTGTCGGCTAGCGCCCGCGCGACCGCCTGACGGATCCACCAGGTCGCGTAGGTCGAGAACTTGAAGCCCTTGCGGTGGTCGAACTTCTCGGCGGCCCGCACCAGGCCGATGGTCCCTTCCTGGATCAGGTCGAGGAACGGCAGCCCCTGATTGCGGTGGCGCTTCGCGATCGAGACGACGAGGCGGAGGTTTGCCTCGACCATCGCCTGCTTCGCAGCGTGCTCGCCCCGCTCGATCCGCTTCGCGAGCTCGACCTCCTGGGCGGCGGTCAGCAGCGGCACCTTGCCGATGTCCTTCAGGAAGAGCTGCAGCGTGTCGGTCGAAACCTCGCGGGCCTCCTCGACCTCGGCCTCAGGCTCCTCCTCGCGCTCGACGACCTCGATCTGCAGCTCGTCCAGGGCGGTGTAGAACTCATCCATCTGGGCGGCGTCGAGGTCGAGCTCGTCGAGTGCGCTCGCCACGTCCTCCGCGAGCAGCTTCCCCGCCTGACGGCCACTCTCGATCAACGTCTTGGCCTCGGTGCTCGCCAGCACGTCAAATCCTTGACTGCTTGCGGTGCTAGTCGATCCCCCTGCGCTCACTTCGGCTCCCCCTCGGATCGCGCTCACAGTAGTTGCGACTCCCCCGAACCGCAACACTCCCCTAACAAATGTGGCGGAAGACTGCCAAAGGAGGTGCCCAACCGCCATAGGCCGTCCGGCCTATCTTTCGCTCACCCGGTCCCGGCCCTCGCAAGCTCCTTCAGGTAGAGCCCCGCCTCCCTGGCGATCCGGCTGCCGGGCTCTGCTGCACGGGCGAGGCGAAGCTGGCGTTTTGCCTCGGCCACATTGCGCTGCCACAGGAGCAGCACCCCGAGGTGGAAGCGGACCGTGGCTGCTTCGGGAAAGCGGCGCGCAAGCGGGCCGAGACGGGAAAATGCCGCGCTGGGATTGTTCTTCTCGTAGCGGCCCACCGCGTCGGCCACGAGTGCGTCGACGTCGTTCGGAGCCAATCGCAGGGCCCCGTCAAAGGCGCGCCGCGCCGAGACGGGACGGCCGAGCCGCTGCAGGGCGACGCCGTAAACCAGGCGGCCGCGAAAGCCGCGGGCGTGCCGGAGGCCCTCCAGTTGCGCGGCCGGCGACCCGCCCTCGACCGAGTACGGGAAGCTCGGGGTGAAGAGGGGCAGGCCAGGGGCGAAGTCCTCCAGATGGAGAAAATCGTCGGCGCGCACCGCGTAGGGAGTGTCCGGCTCGACGTCTCGCGCCTCACGCCACGCGGCCACCGCTCCGTCGGTTCCGGCCCAGAGTCGCGCGAGCCCGACATGCAGCTGTACGAGGGCGCTGCGGGGATACAGGGCGCCCAGCTGCTCGACCCGGTCAGCACCCACCGGCCAGGAGACGAAGGCGCCGCCGAGCTT
>JAWVCV010000246.1:0-6008 GCA_033858115.1 Gaiellaceae bacterium | reverse complement strand
CGGACGGCGTGAGCGCGACCCACGCTCACCCGGAGCACCACGGTCCGCCGATCGCGAACAAGAGCTCGCGGATCGAGTCGACCGTGCTCGGCATGTTCCTCTTCATCGCCTCTGAGGCGATGCTGTTCGGCGCCTTCTTCACCGCGTACTTCTTCGTCCGCGTCGTCAATCCCGACGCTCAGCCGTGGCCGCTACCGCCCTTCCACCTGCCGGTTTTCGTCGCGGGCGTGAACACCGCGGTCCTGCTCACCTCGAGCTTCACCATGCACTGGGCGCTGCAGTCGATCAAGCGCGGCAACCGGGCCGGCATGAAAGCCGGGCTCGTGCTCACCTTCGTGATGGGCCTCGCGTTCCTGCTCACGCAGATGCTCGAGTACGCCAGGATCGGCTTCAACCCCTCCGACGGCGCCTTCGGAACGATCTTCTTCGGCCTGACCGGGTTGCACGGAGCGCACGTCTTCGTCGGGCTGACGCTGCTCGCCGTCGCGACCGTGCGGGCGTTCCGCGGCCACTTCACGCCAGAGCACCACCATGGCGTCGAGATCCCCGGCATCTACTGGCACTTCGTCGACGTGATGTGGATCGTGGTCTACGCCACGATCTACCTCCTCTGAGGCCATGGCTCGCAACCCCTTCCGCAGCGAGGCAGAGGCGTACCGCTTCCTGCTGCTGACGGTGGGGTACTTCGCCGTCATCGTCGCGGCGGCGGCGATCGCGACCTGGCTCGGCCTGGTCGTGTTCGTCGTGCTCACCGCGGCCGTGGCCTGGCTGTGGCTACGGTCTCGCTCGCCCGAGCCGGTCGCGCGCGAGTCGATCCCCTCCCGTAGCGTCGAGAACGAGCACCGCATCCTCGTGGTCGCGAACGAGACGGTCGGCGGAGAGGAGCTGCTCGCGATCCTGCGAGGCAAGGCGGAGGGCGTTCGCGAGCAGGTGCTCGTCGTGGCTCCCGCGCTGAACTCGCAGGTGCGTCACTGGGCGTCGGACGAGGACGGAGCGCGCGCCGCCGCGCAGGACCGGCTCGACGCAAGCCTCGCGCGCCTGCGCAGCGAGGGGATCCAAGCCGACGGAGAAGTCGGCGACGGCGATCCGCTGCAGGCGATCGCGGACGCGCTGCGCACGTTCGGCGCCGACGAGATCCTCATCTCCACCCACCCGGAAGGCCGTTCGAACTGGCTCGAGCGCAACATCGTCGACTCGGCCCGAGAACGGTTCGACGTGCCGATCTCGCACGTCGTCGTCTACCTGGACGGGCCGGCGGGCTAGCTACTTCGTCGCGTTGGCGACGAAGTCGGCGACCGCCTCGATCTGCTGCTTCGACAGCGAGTCCTTGAAGGAGGGCATCACGCCCTTGCCGTTCGTCACGCGTTCGATCACGTGATCCTTGGATGGCTTGACCTCGTCGAGATTCGGCCCGATCGCGCCGGTGGCTCCCGCCGCGGCGAGCGTGTGGCAGCTGCCACAGCCGGCTGAGGCGAAGACGGCCTTCCCGTCCGCGGCCGCTGTCTCCCCGCCCGTCGTCTCGCCGCCGGGTTGCGCGCGGACCGGCAGCGCCGCGACCGAGGCCACATAGGCGGCCACGGAGTCGGCGTCCCCGCCGGTGACGATGTCGGCAGGCATCCCGGTGGCCCCGGTCGTCGGCTCCTCGACGGGGTAGGCGATCTGCCCGCGCACGACCGATTCGATCGTCCGTTGGCCGAGGCCGTCCTTGCGCGACTGCCGGAACGCGTTGTCGAGGTTGGGGCCGATTGCGCCCTTCGTGCCCGCGTCGGCCAGCTCATGGCAGGAGCCGCACTTGGGCACGAACAGCTCCTTGCCGCGGGAAGGGTCGCCGGCGCCCGCCTCCGGCAGCCCGGTGGTGCCGCAGCCGGCCGCGGCGAGAGCCGCGAGCACGATCGCGCAGGCGATGACCAGCCCGCGCAGACTCACGCTAGGCGGCAGACCCCGCCCCGACGGCGGCCTCGCGCGACGGGTGGATGGTGAAGACGCGGTCGAGCCCTGTGATCTCGAAGATCTTGGTGATGTTCCGGTCGTTGCAGACGAGCGACAGCTGCCCCTCGTTCGTGCGCAAGCGCTTGACGCCGCCGACGAGCACGCCGAGCGTGGTCGAGTCGATGAACGTCGTGTCGCTCAGGTCGACGATCACGTCGAGACCACCCTGGTCGATGACTTCCAGCAGCTGCTGCTTGAACTCCGGCGCGGTGTACAGGTCGACCTCGCCCGCGAGGGAGATCACGTACTGGTCGTCGCTCAGCTTTTCGGTCTTGACGTCGAAATTCACGTGGCTTGCCCCCGGTGGTAGTCCGACAGAATGTGTGCGGTTCTTCCCGGTTCGCGGTGAGTCTAACCCGTGCTCGCCGACTGCTGCGCCTGCTTCAGCTGGGCGATCTGCTGCTTGACGATCGGCGCGCTCGGATCATCCGGCGCCAGCTTGAGGAAGGTCTGGTAGGCGTCGATCGCCTTGGCGTAGTTGCCGCTCTGCTGCGCCGCTTGAGCGAGCTCGAGTCGGACGTTCGGGTCCTTCGGTGCAGTGGCGACGAGCTTGTCGTACGTCTGCTCTGCAGCCTTGAACGACGCCTGGGCGTCGGTGTAGGCCTCGTTGACCGCCTGACTCGCCTGCGTGGCGACTGCCTGGCCGATCGGATCGGCATTCCCGAGCGCCTGGCCCCCCTGGCCGAGTTGCAGCGATCCGCCGATCGCGGAGCCGAAGCTCAGGTAGCTCGCCCTGACCTGCGCCTCCTGCGCCCGCTGGGAGAACGTGATCGCGCGGCTCAGGTGAAGGCCGGCGAGCTCGCGCAGCGCGTCCTGGTCCTTCGGCCGCTGCGCGATATAGCGCGTCAGGACCGTGATCGCCTCCACCGACTGCCCGTCCTGCTGGAGAGCGGTCGCGAGCTCGCGCTGCGCATCGGCGTTCTTGGGGTTCTTCTTGACGCGGTCGCGCGCGTCGGAGACGGAGACGCTCCCGCTTCCCTGGCCGCCGCCGCCCCGGAGCAGATCGCCGATCGAGGCGTTCTGGTTCGCGCCGATGCCGAAGCCGACAAAGCCGACACCGAAGACGAGGGCGAGGAACACGAACATCCACTTCGCGTGGCCGCGAAGCCGCGTGAAGAACATCGTGTCCTCTAGCGCGGCGCGCTCGCGCTCTCGTGCAGCCCTGGCTGCAGCATGCGGCCGCGCGCTCTGGCCGCGGCGGCGATCAGCTCGTGCCATTCGAACCCTCCTCTCTCGTATCTTGCCTCGCCGTCGACGAGGGTAGCCAGGACGCGTTCCGGTGCGCCGCCGTAGACGACGGCTGCTGCCGGATCCTCCCATGGTAGATACGGAGAGCCGGAAAGCGAGAGCACAGCGACATCCGCGCGCTTGCCGGCGACGAGCGAGCCCGTCTCTCGGTCGAGTCCGAGCGCCCGCGCGCCGCCCAGGGTTGCCAGTTCCAGCGCCTCGGTCGCCGACAGCGAGCCGGCCTGCTCGGAGCGCGCTCGCGCGAACGAGATCACGGTCCGCAGCTCCTCGAAGAAGTCGTGCGAGGGCACCGAGGAGACGCCGTCGGTGCCGACGCCGACGCGAAGCCCGGCGGCGCGCAGGGCCTCCAGCGGGGCGATCCCGCACCCCAGGAGCGCATTCGAGCGCGGGCAGTGGGCGACGGCCACCCCGTGACGTGCGAGCAGCCCGATCTCCTCGTCGTCGACCTTCACGCAGTGCGCCGCGACGACCCGCTCGTCGAGCAGGCCCGCCTCTGCGAGCTGGCGGATCCCGCTGCGGCCGCCCGGCTCGACGAGCATCTCCGAGAACGGCTGCCAGGGTCCTTCGCCGCGCAGGAGCCATTCGAGCTCGTCGCCGCTCTCGTTCAGGTGCGTCGCGACCGGCAGGCCGAGACCCACGCAGGCGGCGTAGACCTCGGTCGAGCAGGTGTACGGCGCGTGCGGCGAAACGCCGAGCTGCACCCGCTCCGACAGGGCGGGAGCGACATATTCGCGCTTCTCCTCGAACCGGGTCATCGCGTGGCTCGCGTCGCTCCCGAACACCTCGAGGTAGACGATCGCGCGCAAGCCGAGGTCGGCGCACGCGGCTGCGCTCGCTCCGGCGAAGGCGAGGTCGCCGACGGTCGTGATGCCCGAGCGCAGGCACTCGGCTGCGCCGAGCCGTGCAATCGACTCCATGTCGGCCGGCTCCAGCCGCTGCTTGCGCTCGACGTGCCTGGCGATCCACGGTCCGAAGGAGAGCCCGTCGCCGAAGCCCGCGTAGACGGCGTACTCGAGGTGCGTATGGGCGTTCACGAAGCCTGGCACGATTGCGGCCTCCGGGAACCGCTCGCCTTCGCCGAGCTCGCCCACGGTGCCTACGGCGACGATGCTCCCCTCGTCGATCGCCACCGCGCCATTCCGGATTGGCTCCCCTTCGACGGGCAGGACCCAGTCGGCGGAGATGACCTTCACTCGGTGGCCCAGGGGGCGGGCTCGTCGACCATGTTCCAGCGCTTCTCCATGAACCCGGCCAGCCAGATCGACGCTTCGAAGAGGATCAGGAGCGGCACGACTTCGAGCGCCAGGGAGACCGGGTCGACGGTGGGGAGCAGGACTGCGAAGACGAACATGAAGAGGATCCCGAGCCGCCGGTTCTTGCGCAGGCGGGCCGCGGTCAGCACCCGCAGCCGCACGAGGGCGAGGATGAAGATCGGCATCTGGAACGCGAGCCCCGTGGCGAGCAGGGTCATCGTCACGAACGAGAAGTAGTAGCTCGCTCGGATCTGCACCTGGAAGACCTCGTCGTTGAAGTTCGTCAGGAAGTCGAGCGCGCGCGGCAGCACGACGAGGTACGAGAAGGTCACGCCGCACGCGAAGAGCGCCGTCGCGATCGTCGCGAACACGGCGACCGTGCGCTGCACCTTCTCCTCGATCGCCGGGGCCAGGAACGCCCAGACCTGGTAGAGCAGGATCGGGAGCGTCACCGCGACCGCGACCGACAGGCTCACCTTCACGGCGGTCGTGAAGGGCTCGACGACGCCGAGGGTGATGATCTCCTTGTCGGCGGGCAGCGGCCGCGACAGCCACCGCACCAGTCGCTCCTGGAACGCGAACGCGATCGCGAAGGCGGGGACGAGCGCGAGGAGGCTGACCACGAGGCGGGCGCGCAGCTCGCCGAGATGCTCGACGAGCGTGGCCTCCTCGCCGTGCTGCAGCCGTCGCGGCAGACGCTTCAGGGACACGCGTTGCCGGGGCTAGGAGACTTCGCGCTCGCGCGCCTGCGGCTCGGCGACCGGAGTCTCCTCGGCGGGCGGGAGCTCTTGCGCGAGCCGGTGGTGCACGGCCTCGTCGTCGTCCTTGCCCGAGATCGAGTCCTTGAACTCGCGCATGCCCTTGCCGAGCGAGCGCCCCATCTCGGGCAGCCGCTTCGGCCCGAAGACGAGCAGCACGACCAGGAGCAGGATCAGGATCTCCCACATGCTGACGCCGAACGGCATGGCTTCACCTTACCACCGTTTGCCCTGCTCGAACCTGGGGCAGGCTGGGCCGATGAAGCGGCCGATCGCCGAGCAGATCGTGGTCGTCACGGGAGCTTCGAGCGGGATCGGCCGGGCGATCGCGCGGGCGGCCGCTTCGCGTGGCGCGAAGGTGGTCGTCTCGGCCCGGAACGAGGAAGCGCTCGCGAACGCGGTTACGGAGATCGAGGCTGCGGGCGGCGAGGGGCTGGCCGTCCCGGGCGAGGCGACGAGCGAGGCGGACGCCGAGGCCCTCTGCACCCGCGCGAGCGAGCGCTTCGGGCGCATCGACACCTTCGTGGCGAGCGTGATGGTCACGGTCTACGCCGAGGTCGAGCGGCTCGAGCACGACGAGCTGAGGCGCGTGCTCGAGGTCAACTTTCTCGGCCGTGCGCTTGCCTTCGGCGCCGCCCTGCCGCATCTGCGCAGCTCGCGCGGCACGTTCATCGACGTCAATTCGGCCCTTGCGTACCGTGGCATCCCGCTCCAGGCCGCCTACTGCGCCTCGAAGGCGGCGGGCCGCGCGTACTTCGAG
>JAWVCV010000245.1:0-2776 GCA_033858115.1 Gaiellaceae bacterium | reverse complement strand
GGTGGCGCGGCCGACTATCTTGCCAGGCAGAAGCCGGAGACGACGACCGACGTCGCGCTCGTCGCGATGGCCCGCGCCGCCGCCGGGCACCGGCCCGACGACCTGCTGCCGCGGCTGCGAGCCCACCGGCCCGGAAAGCTCGTCAACGCGACGATCTGGACGCTCCTGGCGCTCCGGCAGGCGGGCGACCCGGCGCCGGCGTCGCTCGTCCGGGCGCTGCTCGCTGTCCAGCACCGTTCCGGCGGCTGGTCGTGGCTGCGCGGCGGCGCGCCCGACTCGAATGACACGGCTGCCGCGATCCAGGCCCTTCGCGCCTCCGGGGTCCGCGGGGAGCCGATCCGCCGCGCGGTTGCCTTTCTCCGACGTCATCAGAACCGGGACGGCGGCTTCGAGCTCACGCTGGACCGTGGCTCCGACGCGCCCTCGACCGCGTGGGCGATCCAAGCCCTGCTCGCCGCCGGCGTCGACCCCGGTGCGGCCGCATTCAGCTACCTGCGCCGGCTCCAGCGCCCGGACGGCAGCGTCCGGTACAGCGCTCGCTACGACTCCTCCCGTCTCTGGACGACCGCACAGGTGGCTCCCGCGCTCGCCCGCAGGCCTTTCCCGCTGCGATGACGGTCGGGCCGGTCGCCCTCGCCTGGAGCGGCGGCAAGGACTCCGCTCTCGCGCTCGCCGCCCTCCGGCGCGAGGGCACGGAGGTCGCCGCTCTGCTGACGACGTACACGGAGGAGTACGACCGAGTGTCGATGCACGGCGTCCGCCGAGCGCTACTCCGAGATCAGGCGGCCGCGGCCGGAGCTCCGCTCGTCGAAGTTGGGATTCCCGCCGCGTGCGCCGACGAGATCTACGCTGCCCGGATGGACGCGGCCTTTCGCGCCCCGCCGCTCAGCGACCTGCACGCGGTCGCATCCGGAGACCTGTTCCTCGAGGACGTCCGCGCCTATCGCGAAGAGCGCCTCGCGAGCGCGGGGAAGTCGGCGCTCTTTCCGCTCTGGGGACGGGACACGGCCGCGCTCGCACGCTCCTTCGTCGAGGACGGCTTCCGGGCGCACGTCGTCTGCGTCGACACTCGCCGGCTCGACGCGTCGTTCGCGGGCCGCGAGTACGACGCCGGCTTCCTCGACGATCTGCCGCGAGGGGTCGACCCCTGCGGCGAGAACGGCGAGTTCCACACCTTCGTCCACACCGGTCCCTGCTTCGACCGCCCCGTTTCATGTCGGGTCGGGGAGCGCGTGCTCCGCGAGGGCTTCGCGTTCGCCGACCTCGTTGCCGTGTAGCGGCCGACCGTTTTCCGCTCAGCGGTTGACGGTCGACATGTCCGGATAGCGGTCGCCCGCGGTCACCCCGACCGGGAACGCGCGCTCGAGCCGCTCGATCTCCTCCGGGGTCAGCCCGATCTCGACGGCGGCCGCGTTCTCCTCGAGGTACGTCCGGCGCTTGGTGCCGGGGATCGGAACGATGTCGTCTCCCCGAGAGAGCACCCACGCGAGCGCAAGCTGCGACGGCGTGACGCCCTTCTCCGCGGCCAGAGCCTCGACCTCGGCGACGAGCTCGAGGTTCCGGCGCAGGTTCTCCTCCTGAAAGCGCGGTCCGCGGCGGCGAAAGTCCTTCTCGTCGAGATCGTCCACCGAGCGGATCCGGCCGGAGAGAAAGCCGCGCCCGAGCGGGCTGTAGGCGACGAAGCCGATCCCCAGCTCGCGGACGGTCGGCAGGATCTCCGCTTCCGGGTCGCGCGTCCACAGCGAGTACTCGCTCTGGAGGGCCGAGATCGGGTGGACGGCGTGAGCGCGCCGGATCGTCTCGGGCGCTGCCTCCGACAGTCCGAGGTAGCGCACCTTGCCCTCCGCGACGAGCTCGGCCATCGCCCCGACCGTCTCCTCGATCGGCGTCTCGAGATCGACGCGGTGCTGGTAGTAGAGGTCGATCGTGTCCACCCCGAGCCGCTCCAGTGACGCCTCGCAGGCCGAGCGGACGTAGTCCGGCTTGCCGCTGATCCCGAGAAACTCTCCAGCCGGGCCGCGCACGTTTCCGAACTTCGTCGCCAGCACGACCTGGTCGCGGCGGTCGGCGATCGCCTTGCCGACGAGCCGCTCGTTCGCGCCCCAGCCGTACATGTCCGCGGTGTCGAGGAAGGTGATCCCGAGCTCGAGCGCGCGGTGGATCGTCGCGATCGCCTCGCCCTCGTCGGCGGTCCCGTAGAACTCGGACATGCCCATGCAGCCGAGGCCGAGCGCCGAGACCTCGAGCCCCTGCGATCCCAGGCGGCGCGTCTTCATCCCTTGACCTTACCGGCCGCTAGCATCGGACGGGTGCCCGTCGTCTCGCCCGAGCAGTACCTCGCGAACCTGAATCCCGCCCAGCGTGAGGCGGTGCTGCACACGGAAGGGCCGCTGCTCGTGATCGCCGGAGCCGGCTCCGGGAAGACGCGCGTGCTCACGCACCGGGTCGCCCACCTGATCTCCGCCGTCGGCGTGAAGCCGAACGAGATCCTCGCGATCACCTTCACGAACAAGGCCGCGGGGGAGATGCGCGAGCGCCTCATGAGCATGCTCGGCCCGCTCGCGCGCGCGATCTGGATCCTCACCTTCCACGCCGCGTGCGGCCGGATGCTCCGCAGCGAGGCGGAGCGGCTCGGCTACCGCTCCAACTTCACGATCTACGACTCCGCCGACCAGGTGCGGCTCGTCAAGCAGGTGCTCGAGGAGCTCGAGAAGGATCCCAAGCGCTTCGTCCCTCGCGGCGTCCATGCGCAGATCTCGAACGCGAAGAACCAGCT
>JAWVCV010000244.1:0-2748 GCA_033858115.1 Gaiellaceae bacterium | reverse complement strand
ACGACGGCGTCCGGCCCGACCTGCTCGTCTCCGGGAAGTCGCTGGGTGGAGGCCTGCCGCTGGCGGCGGTCACCGGCCGCGCCGAGATCATGGACGCGCCTGGGCCGGGCGGGCTCGGCGGCACGTTCGGCGGCAACCCCGTCTCCTGCGCCGCTGCCGCGGTCGTCCTCGACACCGTCGCAGAGCCCGCCTTCCGCGCTCGTGCCGAGGAGCTGGGTCAGACCTTGCGAGCCCGGCTCGACGAGCTCGCGGGCAGGCACGAGCAGATCGGGGAGGTCCGCGGGCTCGGGCCGATGCTGGCTCTCGAGCTCCGCGAGCAGAGCCCCGAGCTGGCGCAGGCCGTCACGGCTGCAGCCTTCGTTCGCGGTCTGCTCCTGCTCGCGTGTGGCCTGTACGGGAACGTGCTGCGGCTCCTGCCGCCGCTCACGGTGACCGACGAGGAGCTCGACCGCGGGCTCGCGATGCTCGAGGAGTCGCTTGCGGCCGCAGGCTGAGGTCGACGTACGGCTCGTCGGCCTGCGAAAGCGCTATGGCGACGTGACCGCCGTCGACGGGATCGACCTCGACATCGGCCGGGGCGAGTTCTTCACGATGCTCGGGCCGTCCGGCTCCGGCAAGACGACGACGCTGCGGGTGATCGCGGGCTTCGAGCGGCCGGACGAAGGCACGGTCGAGCTCCGCGGCCAGGACGTCTCGCGTCTGCCGCCGTACGCCCGCAACGTCAACACGGTCTTCCAGGACTACGCGCTCTTCCCGCACATGACGGTGCAGGAGAACGTGGAGTACGGGTTGCGCGTCAAGAAGGTGCCGCGGGCAGAGCGACGGCGCCGCGCCGAGGAGGTCCTGGCGCTCGTGCGGCTGGAGGGCTTCGGGAACCGCAAGCCCGCACAGCTTTCGGGCGGGCAGCGGCAGCGCGTGGCGCTCGCGCGTGCGCTCGTGAACCGGCCGCAGGCGCTGCTTCTCGACGAGCCGCTGGGGGCGCTCGATCTGAAGCTTCGCCAGCAGCTCCAGGTCGAGCTGAAGCGGATCCAGCGAGAGCTCGAGATCACGTTCGTCTATGTGACGCACGACCAGGAGGAGGCGTTGACGATGAGCGACCGCCTCGCGGTCTTCAACGAGGGCAAGATCGAGCAGGTCGGGGCTCCGGCCGAGGTGTACGAGCGTCCGGCCAGCGAGTTCATCGCCGGCTTCGTGGGCGTGTCGAACGTGCTCGAGCGGGACGGGCTCCGCTTTACCCTCCGGCCTGAGAAGATCCGCATGCTCTCCGACGGTGAGGGGCCGGCGGACTCCCGCGTGGAGCTGGGTGTCATCCGGGACGTCGTCTACGTCGGCTCGGTCACCCGCTACCACGTCGAGCTGGACGCGGGTGGTGAGCTGACCGTGGTGAGCCAGAACCTCGAGAGCGGATCGAGCGAGGCGCTGGAGCGTCAAGGAAGCAGGGTACGGCTGTACTGGCGGCCGGAGCACGTGTTTGTAATCGAGACCGGGTCAAACGGAGGAGCTAGATGACGAAGCGCAGATACGGCCGCTGGACGGCCGCGCTGCTTGCCACAGGCGTCTTGTCCGTCATGGCCGCCGGCTGCGGCGGCACCGACGAGACAGAAGGCGCAGGCACGACGGCTGCAGAGACGACCGGCGGCGCGCCCGAGGGGATGCTCGAGTCGATCGGCCAGGGGGAGGGTCGCGTCGACCTGATCATCTGGGCCGGCTATGCCGAGGACGGCACGACCGACCCCAAGGTCGACTGGGTGACCGACTTCGAGCGGAAGACGGGCTGCCAGGTGAACACGAAGGTCGGCGGTACCTCGGACGAGATGGTGACGCTCATGCGCACCGGCAACTACGACGGCGTCTCGGCGTCGGGCGACGCGACGCTTCGCCTGATCGCCGCGGGTGACGTCGCACCGGTGAACACCGACCTGCTGAAGAACTACGACGGTGTCTTCGCCGGTCTCAAGGACAAGCCGCACAACTCGGTCGACGGTCAGATGTACGGCGTTCCGCACGGGCGTGGCGCGAACCTGCTCATGTGGCGCACCGACACCGTGAAGCCTGCGCCGACGAGCTGGAGCGTCGTCTGGGAGGCGGACTCTCCCTACAAGGGCAAGATCACGGCCTACGACAGCCCGATCTACATCGCGGACGCGGCCCTCTACCTGATGAAGACACAGCCCGATCTCGGGATCGAGAATCCCTACGAGTTGGACGACGCGCAGTTCCAGGCCGCCGTCGACCTGCTGAAGCAGCAGCGGCAGAACATCGGCGAGTACTGGTCTGACGCGACCAAGCAGATGCAGGCGTTCCAGAGCGGCAGCACGGTGGCCGGCACGACGTGGCAATACCAGGCCAACGTTCTCGCCGGTGAAAAGGCGCCCGTCGAGACGACGTTGCCGCAGGAAGGATCCACGGGGTGGTCGGACACCTGGATGATCTCGTCCAAGGCCAAGCACCCGAACTGCATGTACCTCTGGATGGATCACATCATCTCGCCGGAGGCGAACGCGAAGGCGACCGAGTACTTCGGCGAGGCGCCCTCGAGCAAGGCGGCCTGCGCGTTCACCGCCGACAAGAACCACTGCGCGACCTTCCACGCCGAGGACGAGGACTACTTCGACCAGATCTGGTACTGGACGACCCCGCAGGCCGACTGCGGCGACGACCGGGGCCAGGTCTGCAAGGACTACTCGGAGTGGTCGCAAGCCTGGACCGAGATCAAAGGCTAGGCGATCTCGGCGTCTGAGGGACTCG
>JAWVCV010000243.1:0-4383 GCA_033858115.1 Gaiellaceae bacterium | reverse complement strand
CGCGGACGACCTCGGCGAGCGGCGCCTCCTTGAGGACGAAGCCGCGCGCGCCGGCGTCGAGCGCCTCGGTCAGGAGGGCCCGGTCACCGAACGCGGTGTAGAGGATGACGGCGGTGTCCGGCGCCGTACGGCCAATCTGGCGCGCAACCTCGATCCCCGACATCCCCGGCATGCGGAGGTCGAGGATCGCCACGTCCGGCTTGTGCAGCTCGATCTGCTCGACCGCGTCGCCGCCGTCCCGCGCGCGGCCAGCGATGTCGATCCCGTTCTCGGTGAGCACGTCCACGACGGCTTCCACGACTGCCGGATGATCGTCGGCGACAAGGCAGGTCGTCACGTTCGCGGAGTCCCGTGCACTCGTGATCGCAGAAGCATGTATTGAGACATAGGGTCCGCTCTTCCGGCGGGTAACGTTGTTGAGGTGATGATGGTGCTGCGGCGTGAGACGCCCGAGCGGACCCGGCGACCAGCCGCCCGGGGATCATAGTCTCGTGCACGATGCCCGCGAGAGGCGTGCGCTCCAGACGCTGGGGCTGCTCACACGAGGTGCGCTGCACGAGATCTCGAACCCACTCGTGGCGCTCGTCGGGTCAGCCGAGCTCGCGCTCGGAGAGACCGAGCCGGGGACGAAGCTGCACGACCGTGTTGCTCTGACGCGCAACACCGGCACCGAGATCGCCGACATCGTGCGAGCCCTCCAGACGTTCGTGCGCAACCAGGCGAAGCCCCCGCAAAGGCTCTCGCTCGGCGAGGCCGCCACCGACGCGGTGGCGCTCGTGACGCGGGTCATCCCGACTCACGACGTGACGCTCGCCGCGAGCGGTGACGCGACCGTTGTCGCCGCGCCCGGCGACGTCGGCTCGGCTCTCGTCGAGCTGCTCGTCGACGCGCTCGCGCAAGAGGGACCCGAAGGCCGGTCGATCGAGCTGGCGGTGCGCGCCGAGAACGGCGAGGCGGTCGTCACCGCGACCGGCGGCGGCGAGTTGCGCCTTCCGGCCGTGGACTAAGCGCGCAGGCGCTCGCCGCGAGGGTCGTAGAGCGGCTCGGCGGCGACCTCGCCGGCGGCCCATTCCCCGAAGATCTCGACCTCCACCGGCGTGCCCGCCTCGCAGCTTGCCGCCGGGAGGTACGCGTAGGTGATCGAGCGCTCGACCGTGTAGCCGTAGCCGCCGCTCGTGATCCTGCCGACAAGCTCGCCGTCGACACGCACGGGCTCCGACCCGAGCGCCACGGCGCGGGGGTCGGCCAGCGTCAGGCATGCGAGCCGGCGCCCCGGCTCGGCGGCCGCCAGCAGCGCCTCCTTGCCGAGGAAGTCCTTGTCGAGCTTGACCGCGAAGCCCAGCCCGGCTTCGTACGGCGTGTCGTCCGCCGTGATGTCCGCGCCCCAGACGCGGTAGCCCTTCTCCAGCCTGAGCGAGTCGATCGCCTTGTAACCGCCTGCGACGAGCCCGTGCTCGCGGCCCGCCGCCCAGATCGTGTCCCACAACGCGAGCCCGAACTCCGACGGGCAGTAGAGCTCCCAGCCGAGCTCACCGACGTACGTCACGCGCAGCGCGAGGCAGGGCACGAAGCCGACAGCCAGCTCGGCTGCCCGCATGTACGCGAACTCGAGCGGATCGGTCGTCAGCGGCGCGAGGATCTCCCGGCTGGCGGGCCCCCAGAGGCCGAGGCACGCGTACTTCGAGGTGACGTCGTCGACCGTCACCGAGCCGTCGTCGGGCGCGTGCTGCCGGATCCAGGCGAGGTCGTGCCGGCCGAACGCCGTGCCCGTGACGATCCGAAAGCGGTCCTCCGCGAGCCGGGTGACGGTGAAGTCGCACTCGATCCCGCCCTTCGCGTTCAGCATCTGCGTGTACGTGATCGCCCCGACGTCCCGGGAGACGCGGTTGTCGCAGAGCGTCTCGAGCAGCTGGGCGGCGCCCGGTCCGGCGACCTCGATCTTCGCGAACGACGACTCGTCGAAGAGGGCGGCCGTCTCCCGGCAGGCGCGGTGCTCGGCGCCGATCGCCGGGGACCACAGCTTTCCCGCCCAGCCGCGCGGTCGCAAGCTCTCGTCACCCAGCGCTGCGTTCCGCTCGAACCAGTTCGCGCGCTCCCAGCCCGACTTCTCTCCGAACGCAGCGCCGAGCTGCTGCAGCCGCTCGTAGGCCGGCGACACGCGCAGCGGGCGCCCGCCCTGCCGCTCGTGCCCGGGGTACTTGACGTCGTAGTAGGTCGAGTAGACCTCGGTCGTGCGAGCGAGGGTGTACGCCCGGCTCGTGTAGGCGGCTCCGAAGCGCCGCGAGTCCATGTGCCAGACGTCGAGGCTCGGCGTGCCCTCCACGATCCACTCGGCGACCAGCTTCCCCATGCCGCCCGCGCCGGCCAGCCCGTGCGCGCAGAAGCCGGCGGCGACCCAGAAGCCCCGGACGTCGGTCGGCCCGAGGATGAACTCCCCGTCCGGCGTGAACGCTTCGGGGCCGTTGATCAGGCGGACGACCTCCATCTCCTCGAGCGCCGGCACACGGGTGATCGCGTTCTCGAGCAGCGGCTCGAAGCGGGGCCAGTCCTCCTCCAGCAGCTTCCCGTTGAAGTCCGGCGGGATCCCGTCCAGCGACCAGGGCAGCGGATCGCGCTCGTAACCCCCCATCACGAGGCCACCCGACTCGGGCCGGAAGTAGACGAGCAGCGACGGGTCGCGCATCGTCGGCATGTCGAGCGGCAGCCCGGCGGGTCGGGTGACGAGGTACTCGTGCGCCATCGGCACGATCGGGACGGTGACGCCGACGAGGCGGGCGAGCTCAGCCGCGAACATGCCGCCGGCGTTGACGACGACATCCGCCTCGATCTCGCCCTTGTCGGTGACCACTCCGGTCACCCGCCCCCGCTCGACGGCAATCGAGGTGACGCGGGTGCTCGTGGCGATCTCGGCGCCGCCACGGCGCGCCGCCTCGGCGAGCGCAAACGTGAGCTGCGAAGGGTCGATGTAGCCGTCGGTCGGCAGGTAGGCGGCGCCGAGGACGCCCTCGGTCGTCATCGGCGGAAACAGCTCCTGCGCCTCCGCGGCGGAGATCAGCTCGAGCGGCAGACCGAACGTCTTTGCCCAGCCCGCCTGCCGCGAGATCTCCTCCAACCGCTCCGGGGACGAGGCGAGGCGGAGCGAGCCGACCTCGCGCCAGCCCGTCTCGAGGCCGACCTCGTCGCCGATCGTCCGGTAGAGGTCGACGCTCGCCATCATCATCTTCGTCAGCGAGAGGGAGCTGCGCAGCTGCCCAACGAGTCCGGCCGAATGGAAGGTCGAGCCGGAGGTGAGATCGGCGCGCTCGACGAGCACGACGTCGTCCCACCCGAGCTTCGTCAGCCAGTAGAGGATCGAGCAGCCGCCGACGCCGCCGCCGATCACCACCGCTCTCGCCCGGTCTCTCATCGCAGGAGAACCTAAACGGCCGCCCGCGAACCGGTCCGGGAGAGCGACCGTATGGACTTCCGACAATCCGACTGAAGGGGATTCTGTGACCCGCTCGCGCATCGCCCTGGTACTCCTCACCGCACTCGCCCTCGCAGCTGCCGGCTGCGGCGGCAGCAAGAACGAGGGCTCCGGCACCACCGCCGCAGCGCCCGGCACGACCGAGACGGGAGCTTCGAGCACGGGCTCGACGATCCGGGGCTCGGTCGGCCCCGGCTTCGACATCAGCGTCTCCGGCGCCGACAACCTCTCGCCCGGCCACTACACGCTCGTCGTGGACGACAAGTCGGCGTCGCACAACTTCCACCTCACCGGGCCGGGTGGCGTCGACGTCTCGACCGAGGTCTCGGGCGAGGGCAAGAAGTCGTTCGAGGTCGACCTCCAGGCGGGCGAGTACACGTTCGTCTGCGATCCGCACGCGAGCCAGATGAACGGCACCTTCACCGTGGGCTGACCGTCAAGCCGTATCCAGTGGCTGCCGATAAGCGTTCATGTGACGATGAACACGACCCTCAAGCTCGTGGCCACGGTCTCCGTGCTCGCGCACGCTGCGGCGGCTGCGGCGCTCCTCCTGCCCCGCCGCTAGCCCAGCGCTTGTCGAAACGCGCGCTCGGCGGCGGTCCGCTCGAGCCGCTCGAAATGCTGGTCCGCGTAGCCGCGGAAGTCGAAGTCGAGGTCCGAGAGCGCCTGCTGCACGACGCCCCACATCGCCTCGCGGAAGTCTGACATGAAGCGCATCAGCGTCAGCGACCGCTCGTGCGTCGCAGTCACGTCACCGAAGTACGCGCGCAGGAGCTCGGCGCTCTCCTCGGGCCCGAGCCCGTTGTTGACCGCAAAGTTGGCGAGGTCGAAGAAGACGTCGCCCATGCCCGCGTACTCCCAGTCGACGATTCGGATGCGGGTGCCGTCGTCGATGAAGTTGGCCGTGAGGAGATCGT
>JAWVCV010000242.1:0-3227 GCA_033858115.1 Gaiellaceae bacterium | reverse complement strand
GCCCTTGAGCAAGATCCGGCGCGTGACGCGCCGCACGCTGTCCTCGTCTTCCACGACCAACACCGTCTCCCCGCCTGAAGCGCGCCGGGACGCCGGCTGGTCGACCTTGTGCACCGGCTCCGATGTGCTGACGGGCAGATGCACTTCCACGGTCGTGCCGCGCTCCGGCTCCGAGGCGATCTGGACACTGCCGCCGGCGTCCCTGACGATCCCGTAGACCGTGGCCAGGCCGAGGCCGGTTCCCTCGCCCTTGGGCTTGGTCGTGAAGAACGGCTCGAATGCCCTGGCCGCCACCTCGCGATCCATGCCGACGCCCATGTCGCTCACGGCCAGCCGGACGTGGGGCCCCGGAGCGGCCGGCGGATGCCTCGCGGCGCCCTCGTCGTCCAGGTCGACGTTGCTCGTCTGGATGGTCAGGCGGCCGCCGAGCGGCATCGCATCCTGGGCGTTCAGGGCCAGGTTCACGAGCACCTGCTCGAGCTGACCCGGATCCGCCAGCACCGGCCACAGCCCGGGCGCGAACTGCGTCTGAAGCACCACGTGCTCGCCGAGGACGCGCTGCAGCAGCCGCTCCAACTCCGAGACGACCTCGTTCAGGTCGAGCGACTGCGGGCGCACGACGTCGCGGCGGCTGAAGATCAGGAGCTGACGCGTGAGCGCCGCGGCACGCTGCGCCGAGTGCCGGATCTCCTCGACGTCCTCCAGCAACGGCGAGCCCTCCTCGAGGTCCTCCGCAACGAAGGCGGCCGAGTTGAGGATCACCCCGAGGATGTTGTTGAAGTCGTGTGCGATCCCGCCGGCCAGTTGCCCCACGCTGTCGAGCCGGCGCATCTGGTTGATCTCCTCCTCGAGGGCGTTCATCTCGCGCTCGCCCTGAGCCCGCCGCGAGCGCTCCAGTTGCCCCTCGAGCAGCAGGCGATGGCGCTCCGCGCCGACGCGCTCGGTGACGTCGCGGATCGCGACCATGCCGAGCATGCCGTCCTCGCTGTCGATGCGCGAGAGGCTGATCTCCGCCGGGAACTCGCTGCCGTCCTTGCGCAGCCCGCACACCTCCAGGCCGGCGCCCATCGGACGTGTACGGGGATCGGCGAAATAGTCCGCGCGATGAGCGGGGTGCTTCGCCCGGAACCGCTCGGGCACGAGAACCTCCACCGCCTCGCCGACGAGTTCTTCGCGCCCGTAGCCGAACAGCGTCTCCGTCTGCGCATTGACCAGCTCGATCCGGCCGTCCACCCCAATGCCGACTATTGCGTCGGGGGCGAACTCCAACAGCTGCTCGAACCTACGTTGGCGCGGGTGCTCATCCTGCCGTGCGTTCCGCGACATGCCCATCCCATCGGCCTGCAGCCGGGGTTACCTCCCGCTGGCAGTCTGTCCCCGTGGTGCGTCACGCCGCAACCACCCAAACAGACATACCGGGTGGTGAGGTGACCTACCCCTCACTCGATGAGTCCCCTGCGCAGGGCCTCGGCAACCGCAGCCGTGCGGTCGGAGACGCCCAGCTTTCCGAAGAGGTTGCGCAGGTGCGCCTTGACGGTTTCCGGGCTGACGTAGAGCCGCGCCGCGATCTTGGCGTTCGTAAGCCCGTTCGCGAGCAGGGCAAGCATCTCGAGCTCGCGCGGCGTGAGGGAGGAGAGCGCCACCTGTTCGCGTGACCTGACCCCGCTGAGCAGTGCCCGCTGCGCCTCGTTCGACAGCGCGGTGCCGCCCCGGGCGACCTCGATGACCGCTTGACGGATCGCGTCGCCCTCTGCGCCCTTGGCCAGGTAGCCGCTCGCCCCGGCGCTCACGGCGGAGAGCACGGACGTGGTGTCCACGTATTCCGAAAGGAACAGCACCCGCGTGGCCAGCTCCAGCCTGGTCACCGCGGCCAGTACCTCGCGACCGTCGCCCGGCATCCGGAGGTCGAGGACGGCCACGTCGGGGAGCAATCGCTCGATCTGCTCGGTGGCCTCGGGCGCGTCGGCCGCCTCGCCGACGACCTCGAGCTGTGGACTCTGCGCGATCGAGCGCGCCAGCGCGTCGCGAAACAGGGGATGGTCGTCGGCCACCAGCACGCGAACGATGCCCGTCCGGTCCGGGGCCGGCCGCACGGAACCGTCGTCTTGCATCGCACCGGTCATGAGCGCGGGGGGTCTCCTGCGACGCCGTCGGGCAGCCACACTTCGATCCTGGTACCGGCGCCCGGCCTCGAGTGGACGGTCAGCCAGCCACCGGCCAGCTCGGCGCGCTCCTTCATCGTCGCCAGGCCGAAATGGCCGGCGTCGACCGGCCCGGCGGCGCCGTGTTCGAACCCCCGGCCATCGTCGGCCACCTCCACGCCGATACCCGCGTCGTCGCTCTCGACGATGACGGTCAGCGCGCTCGCCTCGGAGTGCTTGCGCGCGTTGACGACGGCCTCCACGACGATCCGGAAGAGGACGGCGCGAACTTCGGGGCGGGGCTCGCGCGTCACGCGGCTCTCGAACCGGTGGCGGACCGGCCAGTCGGCGGTGACCTCGTCCAGGTAGGCGTCGAGCGCCTCGACGAACTCGACGCCGTCGAGCGTCGGCAGCCGCACGCCGGCGATGACCTGGCGGAGGTTGACGACGGCGCCGCGGAGAGCTTCCTGCACGGGCTGGACCGCTGCGATCTGCTGAGGATCGGCCAGGAGATCCGCCAGTGCCTCGGCGCGGAGGACGGCCGTATGCAGAAGCTGGATCGCGTGGTCGTGGATGTCGGCGGCAAGCAGCCTGCGCTCGTCGTCCTGTGCCGTTACCAGCTGCGCGAGCAGCCGGCCGCGTGTCCGTTCGCTCGCTCGAAGTGCCAGCTCGGCCTCGCGCTGCTCGGTCACGTCCTGCGACGTCACCCACACCGTGGTCGGCTTGCCGTCGCCGTCCGTCTCCACGTCGGCCTTGCACGACACGTGGCGGATCCGCCCGTCCGGCGCAAGGCCCCTGAAGTCGAGCACGTAGCCATGCCCTGCCGCGATCGCCTCGGTGACGCTTCGTCGCACCCGGTCGCGGTCGTCGGGATGGACCCAGCTGACGAGCAGATCGTCGAGACTTCCGCTGGGCGGGCGGTCGCTCCACCTCGGCCACCCACCGCCGGAACCCGAGGCCCGTATCCAATCTGCGTCGAGGTCCCACTCCCAGGACGTGAGCCGGGCAACGCGCTGGGCGCGCAGGAGTTCGGCGTTGCGTCGGCGAAGCGCGGCCTCGACCGCGCGGCGCTCGGTCATGTCCACG
>JAWVCV010000241.1:0-6010 GCA_033858115.1 Gaiellaceae bacterium | reverse complement strand
CCCGATCCGTGGCAGCGGCGATCCGGTCTCCGGACGCGGAGCCGGCGTCCGCGGCCGCGCGGCGGAGATTGATCGGGTGGGCGTCGGGCGCGCTCGCAACGGCCGCGATGCGGCGACGCGAGCCGCGGGCCGCCACTTTGCCGTGGCACGCGCCGGGGCCGGGGCGAGCGCTGGGCCGACCACGACCGCAGGTGCAACCGGGACCGGAGCTCGTCCTTGCACAGGCTCTCGCCTGCGTGCCTGCAGGTGCGGGACAACCGCTGTGACCGGAACCGGGTCGAGGGCAGCGGCGGGAACCGGAACGGCCTCGGTCTCGACGAGCGGAGCGCCGTTGGCCGCGACAGCCGGCGCCGGAGCGTCGCTCGCACCCGGAGCGACCGACGCGGGCGCGGCCACCGGAGGCGGCGCCGGCGCAGCGGGAGCCGGCGCGCCCGCGGGCGGAGCGGGCGCCGGATGCGGCAGCAGGCTCAGCGGGTCGACGTAGCCGTTCGGCTCCGAGGCGACGCGGACGCCGAGGTGCACGTGAGGTGCCGTGGTCACGTCGTCGGCGCTCTCGCCGACGGTGCCGGCGACCGCTCCCTCGGCAAGCTCCGTGCCGCGGGCGACCACGACGGCGCCGAACTGGAGCAGGGTGATCGCGTAGCCGTCGGCAGTCTGGATCGTGAGTGCGCGCCCGCCGCCCGGCACGGAGCCGACGAAGGAGACCAGGCCGGCGGCCGGCGCGACAACCGAAGCGCCGACGGGCGCGCCGACGTCGACGCCGCGGTGCTGGCCGCCCGCGTAGGCGTCCGGGCCGAGGAGGAACGGGCGCAGCACGGGACCTTGGACAGGCCACGTCCACGCCGGGGCAGCCGGAGCCGCGACAAGCGCCGCGAGCACGGCCGCCGGCAGAAGGAATCGCCGCATCGGAGACCGCCTTGGTGTCGTGGAGAGCAACTCCCGTCCACGCTAGCCGTGACCGTCAGCGGCTTTTCAACGATTCCGCGTAGAGAGCGTTACGGGAAATGCGCGCCAACCGGGCGACGACGTCGACCGCCTGGCGGCGTGGCACACCGCTCTCGACGAGCTCCAGCACGGCCGCCAGCCCCTCTTCGTCACCGGCGTCCCCGCTCGCAACCGGCGCGCCTCCCAGGACGAGCGTGACCTCACCCTTCGGCGGCTCGGAGAACCGCGCGGCGACCTCGCCTGCCGTTCCGCGCACAACCTCTTCGAAGCGCTTGGTCAGCTCCCGGCAGACTGCGACCGGCCGCTCTGGCTGGGCCGCCGCGAGCGAGCGGAGCGTCGCCGGCAGGCGCTGCGGCGACTCGAAGGCGACCGCCGAATCAGGCCAGGCCGCAAGCTCGGTCCAGAGCGCGGCAAGCGCTTTCTCCCCGCGCGGGAGGTAGCCGAGGAACTGGTAGCGCTCGCCGGCGAGCCCGCTGGCGACGAGGGCCGTCTCGACGGCCGAAGGGCCTGGCAGGACCGTCACCGGCACCCCGGCCTCGAGCGCGGCCTCGATCAGCCGCGCACCCGGATCGTTGACTCCGGGAAGGCCCGCGTCGGAGACCAGGGCGATTCGCGCGCCGGCCTCCAGCCGCGGCAGCAGCTCAGCCGTGCGGCGGGCCTCGTTGTGGCGGTGGTAGCTGAGGAGCGTCGCGGTGATGCCGTGCCGGTCGAGCAGGCCCTTCGTGTGCCGTGTGTCCTCGCACAGCACGAGCTCCGCCTCCGCCAGTTCCCGGAGCACGCGCAGCGTCACGTCCTCGAGGTTTCCGATCGGCGTCGCGCAGACCGCGAGCGGCACTACCGCACTCCGGCAAGCGCCTCGAGCGCGACGAGGCCGGCGCCGATCAGGCCGGCGTCGGAGCCGAGCTGCGTCTTGACGACCCGCACGGACGCGCGAGCCGGCTCGACGGCGATCTCGCGCCGCGCGATCTCGAGCGCGGCCGGAAAGAGGAAGTCGGCTGCGGCGATCCCGAAGCCGCCGCCGACCACGATCAGCTCCGGGCTGAAGATGTTGTAGAAGGAGCCGATCGCCGCTCCGAGCAGGTGACCCATGTCCGCGAGCGCCTCGATCGCCGCCGCGTCGCCCTCCTCGGCACGGCCGACGAGCAGCTCCGCGGTCGCCCCCTCGCCCCACAGCTTCTCGGCGGCGCGGTCGGCGGCGTTCCCGGAGGCGACCGCCTCGAGGTGCCCGCGGCCCGTGCAGTTCCCCTGGCAAGGCGGGCCGTCCGCGACGACGACGACATGCCCGAGCTCCGCCCAACCGCGATACAGCTCGCCGTCGCTGACGATGCCGCCTCCCACACCGGTGCCGAGCGTGAGCATCAGCATGTCGTCGGTACCTCGGCCCGCCCCGACCCGCCACTCCGCAAGCGCCGCCGCGTTCGCGTCGTTTTCGACGGCCGTCGGCACCCCGAAGCGGGCGCTGAGCTCCTCACCGATCGCGATGTCGGCAAGCGGGATGTTGACCGACCCGAGCGCGCGGCCGGTGGCGCGGTCGATCACGGAAGGGATCCCGACCCCGAGCGCGTCGATGCCGTCGATCGCCAGAGGCTCGATCGCGGCGGCGATCCCGTCGAGCAGCTCCGCCTGCGACGCCGTCGGCGTCGGCACCTCGTGCTGTTCGAGCACCCGACCGTCGCCGCTGATCGTCCCCGCGAGGATCTTCGTACCGCCGAGGTCGACGCCGATGACTCTTCGGTCGCTCACGCGCGCCCCTCGCCGCCGCCGACTCCCGCCCGCCAGAGCCGGGCTCCGCCTCCGGCCGGGCGCTGCGAGCGACGCCCGAGGAACGCGCGGGCGCTTGAGGTTGGCACGAGGCGTCTCACGGGGCCGCGGCTACCATACCGCGCTGGATGGCGGACGGAGAAAAGCCTTACCGGGTCTATAAGGGCGGTCGTGTCAAGGGCAAGGTGCCGGCAGCTCCCCGTCCGGAGCGTGCCGAACGCGAGCCGCGTGCCGCCAAAGCGGGCGGGCGGCCGCGGTGGGGTCGCCGCATCGCCCTGGCCGCTGCGCTGCTCGCCGTGCTCCTCGTCGTCTGGATCGTCGCGAGCTACCTCTCCTTCCGCGCCGGGGTCGCAGACGCCAACGACCGGCTGCCCAAGGCCGTCGCCAGTGGGCTCGCCCCGCAGGATGGACCGCTCATCTCGAAGCCGTCGCTGATCCTGCTGCTCGGCACCGACGGCGACCGGACGGCCGCCCGCGCGGACGCACAACGCTCGGACTCGATCCTGCTCGTCCGCACCGACCCGAAGCGGCACCGCCTCGCCTACCTCTCGATCCCGCGCGACCTCCGCGTGGACATCCCGGGCTACGGACCGAACAAGATCAACGCCGCCTTCCAGCTCGGTGGGGCGGCGCTGGCGATGAAGTCCGTGCGGGCGCTGACGGGGCTGCAGCCCAACCACGTCGTCATCGTCAACTTCGACGACTTCCGCACCGTCGTCGATGCGCTGGGAGGCGTCGAGATCGACGTGCCGAAGCCGATCCTGTCGAACCGCTTCGACTGCCCCTACGCCACCTCGGCGCGCTGCCAGGCCTGGCCGGGCTGGCGGTTCGCGAAGGGGAGGCAAACGATGAACGGCCGGCGCGCGCTCGTCTACTCGCGTGTCCGCGAGAACCGGCTCGACCCGGCGGACAACGATCTCACGCGCGGCGCGCGCCAGCAGGCGGTCGTGCAGGCGATGGCGGGGAAGCTGACGAGCATGCGCACCTTTCTCAAGCTGCCGTTCATCGGCGGCGATCTCGTCAAGCCGCTCACCACCGACCTCTCGGCAGGGCAGCTCGTCCAGCTGGGGTGGGTCTACAAGCGCTCCAACGAGGACCGCGCGCTTCGCTGCCGGCTCGGCGGGGAGCCGCAGTCGGTGGGCGGCGCTTCGGTCCTGATCGCGACCGAGGAGAACACGGCCGCGGTCTCGATGTTCTCCGGGCTCTCCGCTCCGCAGCCGCCCCCGCCCGGGACGACCTTCGGAGCCGGCTGTAACGTCGGGCGCTCGGGAGGTTAGGGTCCGGCGGTGGGCATCTTCGGCTGGATCGTCTTCGGGCTGCTCGCGGGCCTAGTCGCCCGCGCGGTGACGCCCGGCAGGCACGCGATCGGCTGCTTCGGGACGCTCGCAGTCGGCGTCGTCGGGGCCCTGCTCGGAGGCGTGCTCGGGGAGGCCGTCTTCGACGAGGAGATCGACTTCGGCTGGGATCTGAAGCCCTTCCTGCTCGCAGTCGCCGGCTCGATCGTGCTGCTGCTCGGGCTGAACGCGCTCTCGCGCCGCTAGTTCCCTAGTCGGTCGCTGCGGCCTTCTTCTCGCCGGAGTCGGACTTCTTCTCCGTCGAGGACGAGTCGCCGCCCTCCTTCGAGCCGTCGCTCTTCTTCCTCGAGCCGCGCCCATAGTCGGTCGTGTAGAAGCCCGAGCCCTTGAAGTGGACCGAAACCGGGTACAGCACCTTCTCGACGGGGCTCTTGCCGCAGATCTCGCACTTCTGGACCGGCTCGTCCGTCATGCGCTGGAAGAGTTCGAAGACGTGCCCGTCGGGACACCGGTATTCGTAGATGGGCATGGGCGCCGAAGGCTAGCAGTGCAAACTGACGACCACGATGAGCGAAACCGCACAGGCAACCCGTTTCGGCGCCCGCGAGGGCGCCGCGGCGCGTGCCTGGGTCGCGGCGCGCTGGTTCCCGCTCGGCGTCGCCGCGATCTCGGCTGCCGCCGCGGGCTTCCTCTTCCAGCAGCTGCTGGCCTGGCCGCCGCACGAGGACGAAGCCCTCCCCCTCTTCGTCGGCCGCCACCCGCTGGACGGGCTGTTCCAGGTCGTGCTCGAGGAACGGGGCGGCGCGCCCCTCCACTTCCTGATCGCTTGGGTCGTCGCGCACCTCGAGCTCGGTCTTGCAGGGCTGCGGGCGGTGTCGGCCGCCTGCGCCGTTGCGAGCCTGCCGGTGGTCGCGCTCCTCGTGGCCCGTTTGGGCGGCCGGGTGCAGGCGCTGATCGCGACCGTGATCGTCGCCACGAGCTGGACGTTCCTCTTCCACGGGGTCTACGGCCGGATGTACAGCCTCTTCCTCCTCACGAGCGCACTCTCGTATCTCACCTTGCTGCGGGCGCTCGAACGGGGCGGCCGGAGGGCCTGGGCGGTCTGGGCGATCGCGATCCTGGCCACGGTCGCGACCCACCCGTACGGCGCGCTCGTGCTGGCGTCGCAGGCAGCGTTCGTGGTCGTCGCCCGGCGCGAGCGGCTGCGCGAGTCGCTCTGGGCGTTCGGCGCCGTCGCCGTGCTCGGGATCCCCTTCTGGCTCACCGACCTGGTGCTCGCGGGGCGCTTCGATGCGGGCGTCGGCGCCGGCAAGCGGCTGAATGTCGTCGACTACGTCTGGCATGCGGCGGGGGACTTCACGGCCGGGTTCCCGGTGCTGCCGGCAGTGCTCGTCGCCGCTGCCGCGGGGCTCGTGAGGCTCCCGCGCGAAACGCGCGTCCTCGCCGCGTGCGCCTCGGTGATTCCCCTGCTCGCGCTCGTCGTCGCGCGTAGCACCGGCTCGCCGGAGACGCGGCACCTGATCTTCCTGCTCCCCTTCGCCGCTCTGGCGGTCGCCGCCGGGCTCGCCCGGCTCGGCCGGGTCTGGGGAGCCGCCGCGCTCGCGGCCCTCGTCGTCGCCCAGATCTCCTGGGCGTGGGACCGGACGCCGGAGCTGTTCGAGTGGGAGCCGGAGGTGCGGCAGGAGGCACGCGCGGAGGCGGCGGCCTATCTCGCAGCGACGACGCGGCCCAACGACGTGCTGCTCGGCTACGACCCGCTCTACATCCAGGCGTGGGAGCAGAGCGAGGACATCCCGGTCGTCGTGCTCCCCCGGGCCGACGCGGACCTAGCCTTGCACAACCTCCTCGGGCTCGAACGGCCGCTCGGGCACGGCGTCTGGGTCTTCGACTCGAGCAAGACGACCAACGTCGAGCGCCTGCTGAAGATCCAGCTCGTCGCGCCGCGGCCGGCCTCGGCCTTCGACGTGCGCCGGTTCGGGCCGTTCCTGATCATCCGGACGCGCGCGCCG
>JAWVCV010000240.1:0-6630 GCA_033858115.1 Gaiellaceae bacterium | reverse complement strand
GCTGGTCCGGCCTCACCGAGGACGAGAAGCGCAACCCCGTGGACACCGACAAGCTGCCAGCGATCGTGCCGCGCAACCTGATCGTCGGGATCCGCGAGCGCATCGACTCGAACGGCGCCGTGAAGGCCGCAGCGCAGGAGGCCGACATCGAGCAGGCGGTTCAGACACTCGTGGACGCGAACGTGGACGCGATCGGCGTCTCGACGCTGTGGTCCTTTGTCAACTCGCAGACCGAGAAGCAGGTCGCGGAGGTCGTGCGGCGGATCGCACCGAAGGTGTTCCTTACGCTCTCGCACGAGATCGCACCGGTCGTGGGCGAGTACGAGCGAACCTCGACCGCCGCGCTGAACGCGCGGCTCGGCCCGGTCGTGCACGGCTATCTCGACAACCTGCGGGCCAACCTCGCCGAGCACGGCTTCACGGGCCAGCTGCTCGTCGCGCAGGCCTACGGCGGCCTGCTGCCGGTGGACGAGGCGGCCGAGCGGCCGGTCGGGATGATCGAGTCAGGGCCCGTCAGCGGTCTCGTCGGCTCGCAGGCGCTCGGCGAGCAGCTCGGCCTGCGCAACATCATCGCCGCGGACATGGGCGGCACGACGTTCAAGGTCGGCACGGTCCGCGAGGGGTTGATCGAGTACCAGCGCGAGTCGATGGTGCTGCGCTACCACTACGCGCTGCCGAAGATGGACGTCGTCTCGCTCGGACTCGCGGGCGGGAGCATCATCTCCGTTGATCCGCGCACAGGCACGCCGCGCATCGGCCCGAAGAGCGCTGGCTCCTATCCCGGCCCGGTCTGTTACGCGCACGGCGGCGAGGAGCCCACGATCACCGACATCGACGCGATCCTCGGCTACCTCAACCCGGCCTACTTCCTCGGCGGCCGCGCCGAGCTCGACATCCCCAAGGCGCGGCAGCTCTTCGAGGAGAAGGTGGCGGCGCCGCTCGGGCTCGAGCTGATCCCGGCCGCGGCGGCGATGTACAAGCTCGCGAACAGCCTCTTCTACGACTTGCTGCACAAGACGACGGTGCAGCGCGGCCTCGACCCGCGCCGCTTCGCGCTCTTCTCGTTCGGCGGCACCGCCGGCATGCACGTGGGGGCCTACGGGGAGCACCTCGGCGTCTCGCAGATCGTGATCCCGTACTCGGCTTCGGTGCACGGCGCCTTCGGCCTCGTCACCTCGGACATCGCGCACGAGGATCAGATCACGCAGCCACTGCGGGCGCCCTTCGACGTCGAGGCGATCGCCGGCATCTATGCGCAGCTGGAGGAGCGGCTGGTTGCGCAGCTCGCGGCCGAGGGCTTCGACCGCAGCCAGATGAAGCTCAACCGTGCCGTCGACATGCGCTACCGGCGCCAGGTTCACATCCTCACGTCTCCCTTCGTCGGCGACGAGGTGACGGCCGAGTCGCTGGAGCAGACGGTCGACATGTTCGAGCGGCTCTACGAGGAGAAGTACGGGCCGCAATCCGCCTATCGTGAGGCGGGCATCGAGCTCGTGAGCTTCCGCGTCCGCGGCAGCGGCGTCGTCAGCAAGCACGAGTTCCAGGTCGAAGAGCTCGCCGGCACGGACGCCTCGGCGGCGCTCGTCGAGCGCGTCCAGGCGTGGGTGGACAAGGCGGGCGAGCTGCAGGAGGTGCCGGGCTACGACTTCGAGCGCCTGCGCCCCGGGAACGCGATTCCCGGACCGGCGATCGTCTGGACGCCGATCACGACGCTCGTCGTCCCGCCGGCCCAGACCGCCCGCCTCGACGAGCACCGCAACCTCGTGCTCACGGTCGACGGTTGAGGACGGTCGTGGTGACAGGCGGCGGCAAGGGGATCGGAGCCGCGGTCTGCGCGCGCTTCGCTGGCGAGCGAGTGGTTTCCGTCGGGCGCACCCCCGGCGAGGTGGACGAGGTCTGCGACGTGACCGACGAGGAGGCCGTGGCGGAGCTCTTCGCGCGCGTCGGCGCCGTGGACCTCCTCGTGAACAACGCCGGCGTCGCCGAGTCGGCGCCGCTCGCGCGGACGACGCTCGCGGGCTGGCGGCGCCAGCTCGACGTGAACGCCACCGGCGCGTTCCTCTGCACGCGCGCCGTCGTGCCCGGGATGGTGGAACGCGGCTCGGGCCGCGTCGTCACGGTCGCCTCGACCGCCGGACTCGTGGGGGCGCGCTACGTCGCCGCGTACACCGCCTCCAAGCACGCGGCAGTCGGCCTGATGCGCGCAGTGGCCGCCGAGGTTGCGGGCACGGGCGTGACCGCGAACGCGGTCTGCCCGAGCTATGTGCGCACGCCGATGACCGAGCGCACGCTCGACCGCATCTCGGAGCAGACCGGTCGGAGCCGCGAGGAGGCGCTGGCCTCGCTGGAGGCGTCGACGCCGCTCGGACGGCTGCTCGAGCCGGAGGAGGTGGCCGAGGCGGTGTGGTACCTCGCCTCCGACGCCGCGGCGGCGGTCAACGGCCAGGCGCTCGTCCTCGACGGGGGCGCGGCGTGACCACGTTCGCGCTCGAGGTCGCCGACGGCGTCGCAACTCTGACGCTCGACCGGCCGGAGCGCCTGAACGCGCTCACGTTCGAGGTCTACGCGGATCTGCGCGACTTCTTCCAGGGCCTTCCCGAGCGCGACGACGTGCGCGCGGTCGTGATCACGGGCCGTGGCCGCGCGTTCTGCTCGGGCGGCGACGTCCACGAGATCATCGGCCCGCTCGTCGAGGCGGACGCCCAGGCGCATCTCGAGTTCACGCGCATGACCGGCGCGGTCATCCAGGCGATGCGCGAGTGCCCGCAGCCGATCGTGGCCGCCGTCAACGGCACCGCCGCAGGAGCGGGCGCCGTGATCGCCCTCGCCGCCGACCTGCGTGTCGTCGCGCGGTCCGCAAAGTTCGCGTTCCTCTTCACCAAGGTCGGCTTGGCCGGCGCGGACATGGGAGCGGCCTACCTGCTGCCGCGCGTTGTCGGCCTCGGTCGCGCCTCGGAGCTGCTGCTGCTCGGCGATGCGATCGACGCCGAGACGGCCGACCGCTACGGCCTCGTGACGCGCCTCGTCGACGACGACGCGGTGCTGGACGAGGCCTCTGCGCTCGCCCGGCGGCTGGCCTCCGGGCCGAGCCTCGCCTACGCCGAGACGAAGCGACTGCTCTCCCGCGAGCTCGACCTCGACCTGACGAGCGCGATCGAGCTCGAGGCCCAGGTGCAAGCGCGTCTGATGGCGACGCGGGACTACCGGGAGTTCCACGCGGCCTTCACGGAGAAGCGCGAGCCGAAGTGGGAGGGGCGTTAGCTGGAGTAGAGCCGCCGGGCGATGATCTCCCGCTGGATCTCCGACGCGCCCTCGTAGATGCGCAGCGCGCGGACGTCGCGGTAGAGCCGCTCGAGCAGGTGCCCGGCCTCGAGGGCGGCAGCACCGTGCACCTGGATCGCCGTGTCGACGACCTGCTGCGCCGTCTCGGTCGCGACGAGCTTCGCCATCGCCGAGAGCTTCGGCACGTCGTCGGCTCCCTCGTCGTAGGCGCTCGCCGCCTTGGCCACGAGCGCCCGTGCCGCCTCGAGCCGGGCGGCCGCGTCGGCCAGCTGGTGCGAAACGCCCTGGAACTCTTGCAACCGCCGGCCGAACGCCTCGCGCTCGCTCGTGTAGGCGACCGCGGCATCCAGCGCCGCCTGGGCCATCCCGACCGCGCCTGCGCCGACGCTCGGGCGGAAGACGTTGAGGGTGCCCATCGCGACCTTGAAGCCGCCGTCGACCTCGCCGAGGACGTTCTCCTCCGGCACGAGCACCCCGTCGAGCTCCAGCGTGCCGATCGCGTGCGGCGCGACGAGCGAGAGTGCGTGGCCGGACACGCCTTTCGCGTCGGCCTCGACGACGAACGCGGTCAGTCCGCGGGCGCCGGCAGCGGCGGTCGTGCGCGCGAAGACCGTGTAGAAGTCCGCTTCCGGAGCGTTCGAGATCCATTTCTTGACGCCCGTGAGGCGCCAGCCCGTGCCGTCGCGCTCGGCGGCGAGGGCGAGTGACGCGACGTCGCTGCCCGCCTCGGGCTCGGTCAGCGCGAACGCGGCGACGGCCTCCCCGGCCACGACCGCGGTGACCCATCTCGACGCCAGCTCGGGGCGGCCGTGCAGGAGGACGGGATGCGTGCCGAGGCCCTGGCAGGCAAACGCCGTCTCAGCCTCGGGCGACTCGACCGCGATCGCCTCGCGGATCCGGCAGAGCTCGCGCGCGGACGTCTTCCCGTCGAGGGGCAGCACGGGCTCGAGGAGGCGGTGCTCGCCGAGCGCGCGGATCAGCGGTCGGTTGACGCGCCCCGGCTCGCCCGCGTGCGCGAGCGGCGCCAGCACGTCTCGGGCGAGCCGCCTGACCTCGGCCTCGACGGCGCTCACCGGGTGCCCGTCGGCACGTTCGGGCGCCAGCGCTGCGGCTGCTCCGTGCGGTCCGGCTCTTCGAACGGGCTCGGTTCCACGCCCATGTCCCGCCGGCCGGTGTTGGGCGGTTTCGACCCGCTGCGGTACTGGATCGGCCAGGTGACCCCGTCGCCCCCGTACTCCTGCTCCGCGGCCGCGTGCAGCGTCCACGCCGGGTCGTAGAGGTGCGGCCGCGCGAGCGCGCAGAGGTCGGCGCGCCCGGCGAGCAGGATGCTGTTGACGTCGTCGTAGCTCGAGATGGCGCCGACGGCCACGGTGGCGATGCCGACCTGGTGCCTGATCGCGTCGGCATACGGCGTCTGGTAGCTGCGACCGTAGGCGGGCTTCGCGTCCGGCGTC
Source organism: Gaiellaceae bacterium (assembly GCA_033858115.1). GTDB lineage: Bacteria > Actinomycetota > Thermoleophilia > Gaiellales > Gaiellaceae > Gaiellasilicea. The sequence continues at coordinate 1,894 of JAWVCV010000240.1, read as the reverse complement.
GTCTGGCCGGTGGAGACGTCCACGATGTCGCAGCCGTGCTCCTTGAGCATCGCCGCGAACGCCACGGCGTCCGCGCGCTCGAAGCCCTCCGGCACCCAGTCGGTCGCGGAGATGCGCACCGAGATCGGCCGCTCGGCCGGCCAGGCCGCGCGCACGGCGTCGAAGACCTCGAGTGGGAACCGCGCCCGGTGCTCGAGGGGGCCGCCGTAGCGGTCAGTGCGGTGGTTCGAGCGCGGGCTGAGAAAGCTCGAGAGCAGATAGCCGTGCGCCATGTGCAGCTCCAGCAGGTCGAAGCCCGCCTCGACGGACAGCGTCGTGGCCTTGACGAATTGCTCGAGCACGTCCGCGAAGTCCTGCTCGTCCATCGCCTTCGGCACCTGCGACACGGAAAGATAGGGGAGAGGGGAGGGCGCGAGCAGCGGCCAGTTGCCCTCCTCGAGCGGCAGGTCGACGCCGTCCCACATCAACCTCGTCGAGCCCTTGCGCCCGGAGTGGCCGAGCTGGACGCCGATTCGCGCGTCCGAGCTCGCGTGCACGAAGTCGACGATGCGCTTCCACCCGGCGACCTGTCCCTCCTCCCAGAGGCCGGCGCAGCCCGGCGTGATGCGCCCGACGGGCGAGACGCAGAGCATCTCGGTCATCACGAGCCCGGCGCCGCCGAGGGCGCGCGAGCCGAGGTGGACGAGGTGGAAGTCGTCGACGTAGCCGTCGATCGCCGAGTACATGTCCATCGGAGAGACGACGACCCGGTTTTGGAGCTCGAGCTCACGGAGCCGGAACGGCATGAACATCGGCGGCCGCGGTGACGGGCGCTCGGGCGCACCCATCTGACGCTGCGCATCCCCGGCGAACCAGCCGTCGACCTCGTCCACGAAGCGATCGTCGCGCAGGCGTAGGTTGTCGTAGGTGATCCGGCGGCTGCGCGTCAGCAGGTTGAAGACGAACTGGATGTCGTCCTGGTGGACGTACTGCGGCAGGTCCTCGAACCACTGCGCGCTCGCGGCCGCCGCGCGCTGGGTGCTCGCCACGAGCGGCTTGCGCGCCGACTCGTAGGCGGCGAGCGCGGCGGGGATCCCGTTCTCGCGCAGGAGCGCAGACACGAGCTCGGTCGCGTCCTCCACGGCGAGCTTCGTCGCCGAGCCGATCGAGAAGTGCGCCGTGTGCGCGGCGTCGCCGAGCAGCACGATGTTGTCGTGGAACCAGCGCTCCACCTTCAGCGTCGGGAAGCTGAGCCACTTCGAGTTGTTCGTCAGCAGCGCGTGGCCGTCGAGCAGCTCTGCGAGCAGGTCCTTCAGGATCGCGACGCTCTCGAGGTCGCTCTCGCCCGGCAGCGACGGCGCGGCCGCGAACGGCTCGAAGCCCGCGCGCCGCCAGACTTCCTCGCGCATCTCGACGATGAAGGTCGACTCGCCCTCGTCGTAGGGATAGGCGTGTACCTGCACGATCCCGTGGGGTGTGTCGACGATGAAGAACTTGAAGGCGTCGTAGGCCTGGTCGGTGGCGAGCCAGATGAACTTGCACGCGCCCGGCTCCACCGACGGCTCGAACACGTCGGCGTGCGCGGCGCGGACGTCCGAGCTGACCCCGTCCGCTCCGACGATCAGGTCGTAGCCTTCGAGTGCGTCCGGCTGCGGCGCCTCGGACTCGTGGTGGAGCACGACGCCGAGCTCGCCGGCGCGGCGCTGCATCAGGGTGACGAGCGCCGAGCGCGAGAGAGCCGAGAAGCCGTGGCCGCCCGAGGTGTAGACGCGCCCGTTCAGGTGGACGTCGATCTGCCCCCAGTGGGCGCGGTCGCGCACGATCGCTGCGTGCACCGGCTCGTCGGCACGCCTGATCGCGTCCATCGCCTCGTCGGAGAAGACGACGCCGAAGCCGTAGGTGGCTCCGGCAGGGT
>JAWVCV010000239.1:0-11997 GCA_033858115.1 Gaiellaceae bacterium | reverse complement strand
GCTGCGCGCGAGGTGATCGCAGCCGCCGGCTGGGGCGAGCAGTTCGGGCACGGGCTCGGCCACGGGATCGGCCTCGAGGTCCACGAAGCGCCGGCGATTCGACCGGAGTCGACCGACACGCTCGAAGCCGGCAACGTCGCGAGCTGCGAGCCCGGCATCTACCTCCCCGGCGTCGGCGGCGTCCGGATCGAGGACATGGTGCTCGTCACCGACAGCGGCGGCGAGCGCCTCACCCACGTGGGCAAGGAGCTGACGACCGTCAGGTAACCTGCCCCGCCGTGGCCGACGTCGTCAGCACCAACGAGTTCAAGAACGGGATGCACATCGAGCTGGAAGGCTCGGTGTGGCGGATCGTCGAGTTCCAGCACGTGAAGCCCGGCAAGGGCGGCGCGTTCGTGCGCACGAAGGTGAAGAGCCTCGACTCGGGCTCGGTCGTCGACAAGACGTTCCGCGCCGGGGAGAAGTTCGCGCGCGTCTACACCGAGGTCAAGAACATGCAGTACCTCTTCGACTCCGGCGACGAGGTGGTCTTCATGGACGAGCAGACCTACGAGCAGCTCTCGCTGCCGCACGCCTCGCTCGAAGCCGAGCTGCCCTACATGCAGCCGTCGACGCCGGTGCAGCTCCTCTTCGTCGGCGGCAAGCCGTCGGGCGTGCAGCTGCCTTCGTCGATCGAGCTCGGCGTGACCGACACGGAGCCGGGGGTCAAAGGCGACACCGTCTCGAACGTGACGAAGCCGGCGACGCTCGAGACGGGCGCGGTCGTCCAGGTGCCGCTCTTCGTCAACGTGGGGGACAAGATCAAAGTCGACCCCCGCGAGGGCCGTTACATCTCCCGCGCCTAGCGGCGACCTTGTGTTTCTGAAACACAAAGTGGGCTCGCAGCCCTCTTCGATGCGGCCCACGCAGGACGCTTGTGTTTCTGAAACACAAAGTCCTCTCCCCGCCGGCACTCGGTAGGCTCCGCTCGTGCCGCGGCTCGTCGACACCACCATTCGCCTGCTCTCGCAGGAGCCGTACGCGGGCAAGGTGCCCACGGGCGAGCTGCTGCGTCTCGCGGAGGTGCTCGACCAGGCAGGGTTCGCGTCCCTCGAGGTCTCGGGCGGCGGCGTCTTCGACACGGCCGTCCGCCGGGGCGTCGAGAGCCCCTGGGAGCGCATCCGCGCGCTGAAGGCACGGACGACGACGCCGCTCGGCATCGCGCTGCGCGGACGCTTTCTGGTGGGGTCGAGGCCGGTTGGCGCCGACTTCGTGCGCCGCTTCGTCTCCTCGGCGGCGGAGAACGGAATCGACGTGTTCCGCCTGCACGACCCACTGAACGACGTCTCCAACCTGCGTGAGCCCGGGGAAGCGATCGTCGGCGCCGGCAAGGAGTTCCACGCGGGCCTCGTCTACAGCCCGGGCGACCCGACCGCGATGGACAAGCTCGTCGAGCAGGCGAAGGAGCTGCCCGAGATCAAGGCGACGCGGGCCCTCGTGCACGACCCGAGCGGCGGCCTCGAGCCGCATCAGGCGAGCGATCTCGTCAGCCGGGTCGCCGAGGCGTCGGGGCTGCCCGTCGGCTTCTACTGCCAGGGAGCGGGCGGAACCGGGCTGGCCGACTCGCTCGAGGCCGCGCGCGCCGGCGCCGACCTGATCGCCTGCGCCGTCTATCCGGTCGCGCTCTCGCTGCACCGGGTCGCCGGCGAGTCGCTCGCGTCGGCCCTTGCGGGGATGGGGCTCGACACGGGCGTCGACGTCGCCAGGCTCTGGGAGGCGTCCGACCTCGTCGACGAGTACATCGGCGACGAGATCGTCACCCCGCACGCCCCGAGGCTCGCCGTGCGCGCCGCCGAGTACGACCTGCCGACGGGTCTCGTCGCCGCTCTGGACACGCACCTGCGGGCTCACGCGGCCGACGAGCGGCTGCTGGAGACGCTCGAGGAGCTCCAGACGATCCGGCGCGAGACGGGTTGGCCGCCGCTGGCCGCTCCGATCGGGCAGATCCTCGCCTCGCAGGCGCTCATCCACGTGCTCTCGGCGCGCCGTTACGGCACCGTGGTCGACGAGTTCCGCGCCCTCGTCCAGGGCGGCTTCGGCAGCCCGCCGGGCTCGGTCGACCCGACGGTCGAACGGGCCGTCTCGCTGCTCTCCGACGGCGTCGTGCTCGACGACGACCCGCCGACCGCCGAGGACGTCCGCCAGGAGGCGGAGGGACTCGCCGCGAGCGAGGAGGAGCTCGTCCTGCTCGCGCTCTTCGGCGAGGAGGCCGAGATGCTGCTGCGCACGATCAGAGCCCGCCACACGCGCGACGACCGTGGCGAGACGACGCTCGACGAGACCCGCGAGGAGCGGATCCGCGAGATCGTGCGGATCGTCCAGGAGAGCGGCGTCGCCGAGGTCGAGATCGAGGACGAGGGCATGCGCGTCTCCGTGCGCCGCGCGGACGAGCGGCCCGCGCCTCAGGCGGGTGCGCCGCTGGCCGAGGACGAGCCCGGTGAGCTGCCCGCGCTTCCCGCCCAGGCGTTCGGGTCGATTCGCGTGGAGTCCCCCATGGTCGGCGTCTTCTACCGCTCACCCGAGCCGGGATCGCCCGCCTTCGTCGAGGTGGGCGACGTCGTCGCGGCCGGCCAGACCCTCTGCATGCTCGAGGCGATGAAGCTCTTCAACGAGCTCAAGGCGGATGTCGGCGGTCGCGTGACGGCGGTCCACGCCGAGAACGGCAAGCCGGTCGAATTCGGGCAGCTCCTGTTCGAGCTCGAGCCGATCGCCGCGCCCCCCGTCCTCTGATGTTCTCGCGCGTGCTCGTAGCGAATCGCGGCGAGATCGCCGTCCGGGTGATCCGGGCTGTCCACGAGCTGGGCCTCGAGGCGGTGGCGGTGTACTCGACGGCGGACCGGGATGCGATGCACGTGCGGTTGGCCGACCAGGCGGTCTGCATCGGGCCACCCGCAGCGTCGGAGAGCTATCTGCGGATCCCGAACGTGATCGCGGCCGCCGAGACGACCGGCTGTGAGGCCGTGCACCCCGGCTACGGGTTCCTCTCCGAGAGCCCGGCGTTCGTGCGCGCCTGCGAGGACAACGAGCTCGTCTTCGTGGGCCCCGGCGCCGGGGTGATGGAGCGGATGGGCGACAAGGCGCGGGCGAAGGCGGAGATGAAGGCGGCCGGGGTCCCGCTCGTGCCGGGCACGGAGGGCGCGACGACGCTCGCGGAGGCGCGGGCGGCCGCCGAGGGGCTTGGCTATCCCGTGTTGCTGAAGGCGACGGCCGGCGGCGGCGGCAAGGGCATGCGGCTAGTACACCGGCCGGACGAGCTCGACTCGGCGTACTCGACGGCGCGCGCCGAGGCGGAGGCCGCCTTCTCGGACGGGTCGCTCTACGTCGAGAAGGCTCTCGTGCCGGCGCGGCACGTCGAGATCCAGGTGCTGTGCGACAGGGACGGCGGCGTGCTCACGCTCGGCGAGCGCGAGTGCTCGATCCAGCGGCGCCACCAGAAGCTGATCGAGGAGTCGCCCTCGCCGGCGCTCGACCCGGAGACGCGCGAGGCGATGGAGGCCGCGGCCGAGCGAGCCTGTCGGACGATCGGATACGAGAACGCGGGCACGTTCGAGTTCCTGCTCGCAGCCGACGGCACCTTCCACTTCATCGAGCTGAACGCGCGGCTGCAGGTCGAGCACCCGGTCAGCGAGCTCGTCACCGGCGTCGACGTCGTGCGGGAGCAGCTTCGCGTGGCCGCGGGGGAGAGCCTCGCGCTCACCGGCCGCGCGCCTCGTCGCGGGCACGCGATCGAGATCCGGCTCAACGCCGAGGACCCTGCACGCGGCTTCGCACCCGCGCCCGGGGCGATCACCCGCTTCCGGCCGCCGCTCGGCCCTGGCATCCGGATCGACACGCACGTCGAGGAGGGCGCCGCCATCTCGCCCTACTACGACTCGCTGATCGCGAAGCTGATCGGCTGGGCGGAGGACCGTCCGGCCGCGATCGCGCGCTGCGTGCGCGCGCTCGAGGAGATCGAGCTCGACGGGGTGCCGACGACCCGCGCGCTCGCGCTGGACATCCTGCGCTCGCCGGAGTTCGGGGGCGGCGAGTACTCGACGAGCTTCCTCGCCGAGATGGAGGGGCGCCTACCCGCGCTCGCCGCCGGATGAGCCGGGGCGGCTACGTGATCGGCGGGCCGCGCGGCGCGATCCGGATCGAGGGGGACGCGCTCGCCGCGCTCGTCGTCGCGGCGGCCGAGCTGGTGGACGGCGCTCGAGTGCGCCGGCCGAAGCGGGGCGTCGATGTCGCCGCCGCCGACGGCCGGGTGCGGGTCGGGCTCGAGCTGGCGGCGCGCTACGGCACCGTGCTCCCCAAGCTCGCCCGCGACGTGCAGGCGCGCGTCTCCGAGACGCTGCGGGACTCGACGGGCCTTCAGGTCGACGCGGTGGACGTCTCCATCGAGGAGCTGGATCGGTGAGCGTCGGCCGGCGGCAGGCACGGCGGACGGCGCTCTTCCTCCTCTATCAGTGGGATCTGACCGGCCAGCCGCTCACCGCCCTCTACGAAGGGGAGCCGGATGCGTTCGCGCTCGAGCTCGCGGAGGCGGTCACGCGGCGGGCGGAGGAGCTGGACCGCCGGATCACGGAAAGCGCCGAAGGCTGGACCGCCGACCGTCTCGGTACGCTCGAGCGGAACATCCTGCGGATTGGGATCCACGAGCTCGAGGAGGAAAGCGTGCCGCCGGAGGTGGCGATGAACGAGGCTGTCGTGCTGGCGAAGCGGTACGCGTCCGAGGACGCGGCTCGGCTCGTGAACGGCATTCTCGCGCGGGTCGACAGAGAGAAGAAGCAGAGCGAGGAGGTCATATGAGCGAGCCGGGATCGGCCGACGCGGCGCTCGGAAGGGCCGAGGAGCTGCTCGAGCGGCTGAAGGCGACACGCGACGAGCTGGAGCGGCTCGCGGTGGCCGAGGACGCCGAGTCAGCCGTCGAGGTTCTGGCGGAGCTCGCCGAGCTGGCCAAGGAAGTCGAGGCCGAGTTGACCAAGGCGAGGGCGCGCGCCGATGCTCCGAACGCCTGAGGAGCTGCGGGCGCTCGTCGGGGGATACCTCTCCGAGCTCGCGTTCACCCCCGAGCTCGGCTCGCTCGAGGAGGCGGTGCGCTATCCGATCGAGTCCGGGGGGAAGCGAGTCCGTCCCGTGATCTCCCTCGCCGTCGCCGAGGCTGCGGGCGCAGCCGCCGAGCATTGCCTCCCGGCCGCCGCAGCGGTCGAGCTCGTGCACACGTTCTCGCTCGTCCACGACGACCTCCCGGCGATGGACGACGACGACGAGCGGCGCGGGCGCCCGTCCGTCCACGTGGCCTTCGACGAAGCGACCGCCCTGCTCGCCGGCGACGCCTTGCTGGCGGAGGCGTTCCGGCTCGCCCTCTCGTATCCGACGCCGATGGTCGGCCGCGAGCTCGCGCAGGCGACGCTCGCGATGATCGGCGGCCAGTACCGCGACATCAGCGGCGACACTGCAGACCTGGACGCGTTACACCGGCTGAAGACGGGCGCGCTCTTCGCCGCGTCGGTGGGCGTGGCCCTGTGGGTGGCGGAGGTCTCCGAGAGCGACCAGCCTCCGTGGCGCGCATTCGGCGACGAGCTCGGCCCGCTCTTCCAGCTCGTCGACGACCTGCTCGACGACGACGGCCACGCAGCCGTGCACGGCCGAGAGGCAACGCGGACGCTCGCCGACCAGGCGGCCGAGCGGGCGATCCAGCAGCTCGACGCGATCCCCGCGGACACCAGCATCCTCGCCGAGATCGTCGCCGGCCTCGCTGCGCGAACCGCGTAGGGTTCGCTCGTGGAGCAGCGGTTGAGCCTCGTCACGCTGGGCGTTCGCGATCTTGCCGGCGCCCGCGCCTTCTACGAGGCGCTGGGCTGGAAGACCGGCGCCGCACCGGGCGACGACGTCGTCTTCTTCCAGACGGGCGGGCTGATCATCGCGCTGTGGGGGAGGGAGCAGCTCGCCGAGGACAGCGGCGTCCGGGACGGAGGCGGCTGGGGCGGCGTCACCCTCGCCTGCAACGTCCGCTCCCCGCAGGAGGTCGACGCCGTGATCGCGGAAGCGGAGGCCGCCGGGGCCACGATCCCGCGGCGCGGGGCCGAGACCGTCTGGGGCGGCTACTCGGGCGTCTTCGTCGACCCGGAAGGCCATCCGTGGGAGGTGGCCCACAATCCGCACTGGACGATCGCCGAGGACGGCTCCGTGAAACTCTCCGACTAACGGCTCTCGCAAGCCGTTTGGGCCGACCCCCGCTATCCGGAGGTGAGGTCGTGCGCGAGCAGATCGAGGAGCACGCTGTCGCGCCAGACGCCCTCGGGATCGAGCCAGTACTCCCGCATGATCCCGACGCGCTTGAAGCCGGTCTTCTCGTAGCACCGGATCGCGCGCTCGTTGTGCGCGGCGGGATCGATCGTGAGCCGCCGGTGCCCGCGGTCGGCGATCAGGTGGCGGACCATCGTCCGGACGGTGTCCGTGCCGAGCCCTCGACCCTGGTACGGGGCGCCGAGGAACAGGTCGATGGACGCGTGCCGGAACTCCTCGTCGTTCTCCTCGAAGTACTGGATCATCCCGGCCACCTCGCCGTCGGCGACGACCGCGAAGACGACGGCGCCCTCGTCGTCTCCGCGCACCTTCTCGAGCACGTGCTCGGGCGTGAGACCGCGCCACCACCGCGCGACCTCGCCGGCCGCGCCGAGGTCGACGATCCGGTCGACGTCTTCCTCAGCGAGCGGCCGCAGGGTGACGCGATCACCGCGGAGTTCCATGACGATCTTGTAGCACCCCGGGCGACTACCCTTGCTCGGATGAAGAAGCGCCTCGACGTGCTGCTCGTCGAGCGCGGGCTGGCGGAGAGCCGCGCGCAGGCGCAGGCGCTCGTGCTCGCCGGCCTCGTGCCCGGCTACGACAAGCCGGGTCATCAGGTCGCCGATGACGCGGAGCTGGCCGTCGACAGGCCGCCCCGCTTCGTCTCCCGCGGCGGCGAGAAGCTCGCGAACGCGCTGGAGCGGCTGGAGATCGAGCTCGACGGCCGGGACGCGATCGACGTGGGCGCCTCCACCGGCGGCTTCACCGACTACCTGCTGCAGCACGGGGTAGCACGGGTGATCGCCGTCGACGTCGGCTACGGCCAGCTGCACCCGAAGCTCCGCGGCGACCCTCGCGTGACCGTGCTCGAGCGGACGAACGCGCGGGCGCTCGAGGCGCTGCCGTTTCGCCCGGACCTGCTCGTCGCCGACGTCTCCTTCATCAGCGTCACGGTCGCCCTGCCGCGGGTGCTGCGGCTGTTGCAGCCCGGCTGGGACGGTGTCGTGCTCGTCAAGCCGCAGTTCGAGGCTGGGCGCGCCGAGGTGGGGAGGGGAGGCGTCGTGCGCGACCCGCAGATCCACCGTCGCGTGCTGCGCGAGGTGGTCGACGCCGCACTCGGCTGGGGTGCGAACGCGGTCGGAGTCGTAGACTCCGGACTGCCCGGGCCGAAGGGCAACCGTGAGTTCTTCGTCCACCTGATCGGCACTGACGACCCCGTGCTCCTGGATGACATCGACGACCGGATCCGAGACGCTGTCGCCTAGGACCCCTCCTCAGGCGGTCAAGCGCGCGGCCGTCGTCACCCACGGCAAGCCCCAGACCATCGGCCCGGCGCTGGCGCGGCTGACGACTGTCGCCCGAGAGGCCGGCGTCGAGCTCCGCCTGGACGAGGATGAGAAGGTGAAGCACGGCCTCGAGCCCGAGAACGGCGGCTCCGAGGACGTCGACCTCGTCGTGGTCCTCGGCGGCGACGGGACGATGCTGCGGGCGCTCGCGCGCTATCTCGGCACCGGCATCCCCGTGATCGGGGTCAACTTCGGCCGAGTCGGCTTCCTCGCGTCGATCTCCCGGAGCGAGCTCGAGCAGGGCGTCGCCCGGGTCTTCAGCGGTGAGTACCGGGTCGAAGAGCTGCCGACGCTGGACGTCGAGGTCGGCGACGAGCAGCGCGTCGCTGTCAACGACCTCGTCGTCGCAAGCGCCGTCGTCGGGCGGATGATCCAGCTCGAATGGGCGGTCGGCGGCGAGCCGCTCGGCCGGCTTGCGTGCGACGGCGTCGTCTGCGCGACCCCGCCCGGCTCGACCGGCTACAACTTCTCGAACGGCGGGCCAGTGCTCGTCTGGGGTCTCGACGCGATGGCGATCACCTTCGTCGCGCCGCACTCGCTGAACTCCCGGCCACTCGTCGTCCCGCGCGGCGCGGAGCTGATCGTGTGGAACCGCACGCCCGACGTCCAGGCGACGGCGCTCGTCGATGGGCATCGGGTTGCCGAGCTCGCGCCCGGCGCCCGCGCGCTCGCGCGCGTGGGGGCGCAGCGCTCGCTGCTCGCGACCCTCCCCGAAGTGACGTTCTTCAGCCGCTACCGCCGGACCTTTGCTTCGTAGCCTGCGGATCGAGAACCTGGTGCTCGTGCGGGAGGGAGAGCTGCTGCCCGCGGCCGGGCTGACCGCGATCACGGGCGAGACCGGGGCGGGCAAGACGATCCTCGCGCAGGCGATCGGGCTCCTGCTCGGTGCGAAGGGCGATGCCGCTTCGATCGGCGCCGCCGCCGGCGAGGCCTATGTGGAAGCGGAGCTCGACCTGCCTGACGGGTTCTTCGAGGACGAGGAGCTGGCCGGCCTCGCGGAGCTGGCGCCGGACGACGAGCCCGGCCTGGTGCTGGCGCGGCGCGTCTTCGCCGACGGGCGCACGCGGGCGTACGCGTGGGGCCGGGCCGTCGCGCGCGAGGATCTCGCCGCCGCCGCGGAGCGGCTGATCGCGATGTCGGGCCAGTTCGAGCAGCGCCGGCTCGCGAAGCCGTCGTACCAGCTCGACGTGCTGGACGCCTTCTGCGGCGAGGACCAGCTCGCACGGCGTCGCGATGCCCGGCGAGCCTGGCGCGAGCTCGCCGCGGCGCGCAAGCGGCACGACGAGCTCAGCCGCGGCGCCGCGGCCGAAGAGGCGCGGCTGGGCGAGCTGAGGGCGCTCGCCGAGGCGACCGAGGGCTTCGTGCCGGGCGCCGAGGAGGCTCTCCGCGCGGAGCGGGAGCGCCTTCGCCACGTCACCGAGCTCGCGGACGGCGCTGCGCAGGCTGCGGAAGCGCTCGCGCCCGAGGACGGCGAGGGCGCGGCGGCGCTCGCGGGCACGGCGGAGCGCTCGATCGCGCCGCTCGAGCGGCTGGCTCCGGAGCTCGCGCGGGCCGGAGAGGAGCTGCGCGATCTCGAGCTGCGCCTGCGCGAGCTCGGCTCCGATCTCCGCGGGTTCCTCGCCTCGCTCGAGGCGGAGCCCGATCGGGTCGAGCAGGTCGAGGTCGAGCTGGAGCGGATCAGCGACGCGCGCCGGCGCTTCGACGCAGCGGACTACGACGACCTGCTGGGGCGGGCCGCGGCTGCGCGCGACGAACTCGACGCGTTGGCCGGCGGGCTCGACCCTACGGCCGCTGCGGCAGCAGAGCTCGAGGGCGCCCAGCTGCGATCGCAGCGCCTCGCCGCCGAGCTCAGATCGGCCCGGACCGTGGCAGCTGAGCCCTTCGCGGCGGCCGTCGCCGAGGAGTTGCGCGGAGTCGGCATGGGGGAGGGTGAGTTCCGGGTCGAGCTGAGGGAGCGCGATCCGGGGCCGTCGGGCAGCGACGAGGCCGTCTTCCTGATCCGTCCGAATGCCGGTCTCCCGTTCGGCCCGGTCGCGGAAACCGCCTCTGGCGGCGAGCTCTCGCGCGTCGCGCTGGCGATCGCGGCGGTGGGGGGCGGCGAGACGCTGGTCTTCGACGAGATCGACGCCGGCATCGGTGGCGAGACGGCGCACGCGGTCGCGGCGACGCTGAAGCGACTCGCGGAGCGGGCGCAGGTGATCACGATCACGCACCTGCCGCAGATTGCAAGCGTGGCCGACGACCACTACCGCGTCGAGAAGATCGCTGGTGACCCCACCCACACGCGCATCGACCGGCTGGACGACGCGGAGCGCCGCGACGAGCTGGAGCGGATGTTGGGCGGGAAGGAGTTCATCTCCACGCTGCGATGAGCTCCCTGATCGAGCACACCGGGACGGCGCGGCTGGGGAAGCGTACGAAGGAGCTCGTACGCCGCCTGAGCGAGGACGACATCGCGATCATCGACCACACCGACATCGACCGCGTGTCGGCGGAGGAGCTGGTCGAGTCGGGCGTGCGGGTCGTCGTCAACACCGCTCCTTCGCAGTCCGGGCGCTACCCGAACCCGGGGCCGCTCCTGCTCGTCCGCGGCGGCGTCCGGCTGATCGACGTCGCCGGCGTCGAGCTGTTCGACGAGGTCTCCGACGGCGAGCGCCTGACGGTCCGCGGCGGCAGCCTCTTTCGGAACGGCACGTGCCTCGCGACCGGACGCGCCCTCGGGGAGCGCGAGCTGGCGGCCGCGCTCGCCGAGCAGCAGGGCCGCGTCACCGAGGCGCTGCAGGACTTCGCCGACAACACCTTGCGCTACCTCCGCGAGGAGGGGCGCCTGCTGACCGAGGGGATCGATTTTCCTTCGCTCGAGACCGGTTTCCGCGACCGCCACGCGCTCGTGGTCGCGCGCGGCCCCGGGCACAAGCGCGACCTGAAGATCGTGCGGCCGTACGTCCGCGACTTCCGGCCGGTGCTGATCGCCGTCGACGGGGGCGCCGAGGCCCTGCTCGAGGAGGGCTGGAAACCGGACGTGATCGTCGGTGACATGGACTCGGTCACCGACGCGACGCTCCGCTGCGGCGCCGAGCTGCTCGTGCACGCCTACCGCGAGGGCGGCGCGCCCGGAGAGGAGCGCCTGCGCCGGCTCGGCATCCCCTTCCAGACGGTCGCGGCGCCCGGGATCTCGGAGGACGTCGCGCTGCTGCTGGCGCACGAGAAGGGGGCGGCGCTGATCGTGGCCGTCGGCACCCACTTCAACCTCGTCGAGTTCCTGGAGCGAAGCCGCGCGGGCATGTCCTCGACGTTCGTGACGCGGCTGAAGGTCGGCGAGATCCTCGTCGACGCCAAGGGCGTCTCTCGTCTCGTCAGCCGCCGCATCGGCGTCTGGCCGCTCGCCCTGTTCGGCCTGGCCGCCCTCGCGGCGCTGGTCGTCGCGGTGCTCGCCTCGCCTGCGTTGCGGAACGTGCTCGGTCTAGGCTGACGGCGTGTTCGACATCCGCTACCACGTTGCCTCGCTCGCGGCCGTGTTCCTGATGCTCGTCGTCGGGATCCTGATCGGCGTCGGCATCTCCGGACGCGGCTTCGTCGACGATGCCGAGCGCGACCGCCTCAACGGCAAGATCACGCAGCTGCAGGAGCAGGTGGACGCGGCGAACGCGGACGTCGACGACCTGGAACGCCGTCAGAAGGCGGCCGAGGACTTCGTCAAGGGCGCCTACCCGGCGCTCGTCGAGAACCGCCTCGCGGGCAAGCGCGTGGCCGTGCTCGTGCTCGGCTCGGTCGACCAGACTCTCAGCTTCGTCCAGCGCGCGCTCGAGGACAGCGGCGCACGCCTGGTGCGGATGCGGGCAGTGACGCTGCCCTTGCGGCTCCAGAGCGTCGAGGCGGCGCTGAACGCCAAGCCCGAGCTCGGTGGCTACGTGGGCGACGACCAGCTCGGCAACGTGGGGCGCGACCTCGGCAGGGAGCTCGTCGCCGGCGGTGAGACGCCGCTGTGGGATGCGCTCGCGGGCGAGATCGTCGAGGAGCGCTCGGACTTCGGCGACAAGGCGGATCCGGCCGACGGCGTCGTCGTGATCCGCACCGCCGAGCCCCAGGGCGGCGAGAGCTCCCGTTTCCTCGCCGGGCTCTATCGCGGTCCCGGGAGCACGGGCGTGCCGGTCGTGGGGGTCGAGCCCTCACGCGTCGAGCAGAGTGCGATCCCGGTGTTCCAGCGGCACTCGCTGTCGACGGTGGACGGGATCGACACCGACCTCGGCAGGCTCGCGCTCGTGCTCCTGCTCGCCGGGCCCGAAGCCGGCGACTACGGGATCCGGGATACCGCCGACGACGGGATTCTGCCGCCGATCGA
>JAWVCV010000238.1:0-4097 GCA_033858115.1 Gaiellaceae bacterium | reverse complement strand
CGGATCCGGTTGATGTCCACGCCCGGGGCGGTGATCTCCTCGCCCTGGACGACGATCCGGCCGCGATCGATCGGCTCCAGCAGGTTGACGCAGCGGAGCAGCGTCGACTTGCCGGAGCCGGACGCGCCGATCAGGCAGACGACCTCGTGCTCGGCGACGTCGAGATCGATCCCGCGCAGCACCTCGAGCTTGCCGAACGACTTGTGCAGGCTCTCGATCTCGAGGGCGCTCACACGCGGCTCGCTTGTCGCTTGCGGCGGTCTCGCGCGATCAGCCAGTCCGTGAAGCGCGCGAGCGGAATCGTGATCGCCACGAAGAGCGTCGCGGCGACGAGGTAGTGCGTGAAGTTGAAATCGGTCTGCGTGTTGATCTGCGCCTGCTTGAACGCCTCGACCGAGCCCAGGATGCCGACGAGGGCCGTGTCCTTCTGCAGGCCGATGAAGTCGTTCAGGAGCGGCGGGATCACGCGCCTGACCGCCTGGGGCAGCACGACCGACGTGAGGGCCTGACCGCGCGTGAGTCCGAGCGAGCGCGCCGCTGCCTCCTGGCTCGGGTGGACCGATTCGATCCCGGCGCGATAGACCTCGGAGACGTAGGCCGTGTAGATGAGGACGAGCGCGACGATCGCCCAGAACGTCTCCGACCGCGGCACGCCGGCGACGTCGAGCGCAGGCACGCCGAACCCGAGCAGCGCGATCACGAGGATCGTCGGCACGCCGCGGAAGAAGTCGGCATAGGCGATCGCGAGCGCGCGGATGGGGAAGAAGACAGGGCCAGGCAGGCTGCGCAGCACGGCGAGCACGAGAGCGAAGACGAGGATGAGCGCCTCCGCGATGCAGAAGATCTTGACGTTGAGGAGGAACGCGCGCGAGATCTCGGGGAACGACTCGCGGTACTTGTCCCAGTTGAAGAAGGCCTCCCTGACCTCCGGCCAGTTGGGCGAGTGCGTCACCCCGTAGACCAGGGCGACGGCGAGGACGACCGTCGAGAGGAGCGCGAGGGCGACGGCGCTCGCGCCGCCGCCCCCGAGGATCTTCGATCTACGGCTCAGCTACTTGAGGACCGGCGCGCCGGTGACCTTGGCGAGCCAGATCTGCTGGATGCGCTTGAGCACGCCCGTCCGCTTCATGCTCGCGAGCGCGTTGTTGACGCAGGTGACCAGCGAGTTCCCCTTCTGGAAGACCATCCCGAACCGCTCCTGGTTCCCCTTCGCGGCGAACTGGCCGATGATCTTGCCGTTCGGCACCTGCACTGCCGTCACGTAGAAGGCGGTCGGGAGGTCGACGACGAGCCCGTCGATCTGGCCGTTCTTCAGCGCCGCCACCGCGAGGTCGTTGGAGTCGTAGACCTTCACGGAAGGCGAGGGCTTGATCGTGTTGACGATGTACTGGTAGCTCGTCGTCCCGAGCTGCGCGCCCAGGCGGTACTGCTTCAGCCCGCGAATCGAGCGGACCGAGGAGATCGGCTTGCCCTTGACCCCCACGATCGACTGGTTCACGTCGTAGTACGAGGCGCTGAACGTCAGCACCTTCGCCCGCTCGGGCGTGTACGAGATCTGGTTGATCGCGAAGTCGTACGCCTTCCGCCCCGGCGCGATCGCCCTGTTGAAGGGCGTGTAGACCCAGTCGACCTGGCTCTTTGCAAAGCCGAGCCGCTTTGCGACCGCGTAGGCGACGGCTGACTCGAATCCCTTGCCCTTCGCGGGATCGTTGATCTTCCAGGGGCGGCCCTTCGTCTCGCCGCCCGCGAACCACGGTGGAAAGGCCGGATTGTCGGTGCCGATCGAGAGCCGGCCGTCCTTGACGAGGTTGAGGTTCGCCTTGGCGCAGCTGCCGCTGGCCGCGACCGCGTCCTCGCTTCGACCCCCGACGGCTGCCGCCGCGATCGCCAGCGCGACCACCGCGAGCGGAATCAGAACCTTGCGCATGCCCTTGTCTCCTCTGGTTGCCCGGTTTTCGAAAGAGGAGTCGAACCTAGCACGAGGTACCGTCGGGCATATGCCGTCGCCGTTCGTGGAGATCGAGGTCGGGAAGCGCGTCGTCAAGGTGACGAACCCGGACAAGGTGCTCTTCCCGGCTCGCAAGGAGACGAAGCTCGACCTCGTCAGCTATTACCTCTCGGTCGGGGAAGGGATCGTGCGCGCTCTCTACGAGCGGCCGACGCAGCTGCGCCGCTTCCCGGACGGGGTCGAGGGCGAGATGATCTACCAGAAGCGGGTGCCCGAGAAGCGGCCGGACTGGATCGAGGTGGCGCGCGTCACCTTCCCCTCCGGACGGCACGCCGACGAGCTCTGCGTGACCGAGCTCGCGCACGTGGCCTGGGCCGCCAACCTCGCCGTGGTCGACTTCCATCCCTGGCCGTCCCGCCGCAGCGACGTCGACCGCCCGGACGAGCTGCGAATCGACATCGACCCGCAGCCGGGGACCGAGTTCGAGGACGCCAAGCAGGTCGCCGCGGTCGTGCGGGAGACGCTCGCCGAGATGGGGTGGACCGGCTGGCCGAAAACCTCCGGCAACCGCGGCATCCACGTCGCCTGCCGGATCGAGCCGCAGTGGGAGTTCCCGGTCGTGCGCCGCTGCGCGCTCGCCTTCGCGCGCGAGATCGAGCGGCGCCTGCCGAAGCAGGTCACGACGGCGTGGTGGAAGGAGGAGCGCGGCGAGCGGGTCTTCATCGACTACAACCAGAATGCGCGTGACCGGACGATCGCCTCCGCCTACTCCGTGCGAGGCCGGCCCGACGCGACCGTGTCGGCGCCCGTGACCTGGGAGGAGCTGCCGGGCGTCGAGACCGAGGACTTCACGCTCGCTTCGATGCCGGCGCGATTCGCGAAGGTGGGAGACGCCCAGGCTGGAATCGACGAGGCGGTCTGCGACCTGAACGTCCTGCTCGAGTGGGTCGAGCGGGAGGAGGCGGCCGGCGTCGGCGAGGCGCCCTATCCGCCGCAGTTCCCCAAGATGCCGGGCGAACCGAAGCGGGTGCAGCCTTCGCGGGCGAAGAAGCCCCCCTCGTAGCAGTCCGTTGCTTGGCTCAGATCAAGCGCCGCTCCGCGGCCCAGCGTGTGAGCTCGTGGCGATTCGAGAGCTGGAGCTTGCGCAGCACCGCCGAGACGTGCGTCTCGACCGTCTTGACCGAGAGATGCAGCCGCGCCGCGATCTCCTTGTACCGGTAGCCGCGCGCGATCAGCTGGAGCACTTCCCGCTCGCGAGTGGTGAGGACGTCGAGCTCGGGATCGACAGGCGGCGTCCCCGACCGGAACGCGTCGAGGACGAAGCCCGCGAGTCGCGGCGAGAAGACGGCGTCGCCGTCGGCCGTGCGCCGAACCGCGTCGATCAGCTCCGCACCCGAGATCGTCTTGGTCACGTACCCGCGGGCGCCTGCCCGGATCGCGTCGATCACGTCTTCCGCGGCGTCCGAGACCGAGAGCGCGAGGAACCGCACACCGGGCCGCTCGGGCGCCACCTGGGCGATCACGGCGTGACCGCCGCCGTCGGGAAGGTGCACGTCGAGGAGAACCACGTCCGGATCGAGCTCGCGGATCAATGGCACCGCTTCGCCCACCGAGCCCGCTTCGCCCACGATGTCGACGGCATCCCCGAGCTCGCTGCGAACGCCCGCGCGGAAGAGGTCGTGGTCGTCGACGAGGACGACGCGGCGGCGGCTCATGCGCTCCTCCCCAGGCGCAGCTCGACCTCGGTTCCCTCGCCGAGCGTCGAGGTGACGTCGGCGCTGCCGCCCACACGGGCCATCCGGCCCCGGATCGACTCGGCCAGGCCGTGCTTCCGCTCTGCGACTGTCTCGGTGTCGAAGCCCGAGCCGCGGTCGCGGACGTAGACCGCGATGTCGTCGTCGCCGACGTCGACGAACACCGAGACCTGCTCCGCACCCGAGTGGCGGGCAGCGTTCGCCATCGCCTCGCGTGCCGCAAGGACGAGCGACTCGACCCGCTCGTCGAGCGGAACGTCGCCGGTGCGTACGAGCTCGACCGGAACGCCGTGCAGCTCCTCGACCTCGGCTGCCGCGGCGTCCATCGCGGCCGCCAGCCCGGCGCCGTCTTCTCGCGCGTCCGGATAGAGCCACGACCGCAGCTCGCGCTCCTG
>JAWVCV010000237.1:0-9109 GCA_033858115.1 Gaiellaceae bacterium | reverse complement strand
GCCGGCATGCCCTCGATCCCGGTCTTGCCCGGCATCATCACGTCCAGGAGCACGACGTCCGGCTTGGTCTCCATCGCCTCGAAGACCGCGCGTTCGACATCGGCCGCCTCACCGACCGTCTCGATGTCCGGCTCTGCGTCGAGCACGCGCCGGAGTCCCGTTCGCACGACGGCGTGATCGTCGACGACGAGGACGCGAATGGTCACGTCGAGGGCACCTCGGCCACCAGCGTCGTCCCGGAACCGGGCGCAGACTCCACCTGGAGCCGGCCGCCCACGAGCGCGACCCGTTCCTGCATCCCGGCTAGCCCGAGCGCGTCCCCGCGCGTGTTGCTCGGGTCGAAGCCCGAGCCGTCGTCTTCGACGACGGCGACGACAGCACCGCCCTTCCTCTGCAGCAGGATGCTGACGCGGCCGGCATCGGCATGCTTGACGATGTTCGTCAACGCCTCCTGGATCACGCGGTAGAGCGTCGTCTCGGCTTCCGGCGCCAGCCGTTCCTTGCCGAGTTGCGCCTCGAGGTCAACCGTCAAGCCGCTCTGCTCGCGAAAGGTCTCCGTCAGCCGCTCGACGGCCGGCACGAGCCCGAAGTCGTCAAGCGCGGACGGACGCAGCTCCACCGCCAGCCGGCGCACGTCCTGCAGTGTCGAGACGACGAGGTCGCGCACAGACGCGACCGCCGCACGCGCCTCGTCCGATTCGGCGGACTGCTCCAATGGTTTCAGCCCCAGCAGGATCGACGTGAGCGCCTGACCCGTTTCGTCGTGGAGCTCGCGCGCCAGCCGGGCCCGCTCCAGCTCCTGCGCTCCGACGACGCGACGGACGGAGTCGCGACTGACCTGTCTGGAGAGGTCGACCGCGATCGCAGCACGGTCTGCGAGGGACTCCGCGAGGCGCAGGTCGTCCTCGCTGAAAGCAGGCGTCGGTCCCTGCTTGTTGTGAGCGATCACGACGCCGATCGGCCGGCCGCGGACGATCAGCGGCACGTACAGCGCGGAGTGGACGCCCAGGCGGCGAGTCGCCTGGTGGTCGATCTCCGGATCCTCGAGCACCGAGTCGATTCGCTCGCTGCGCCCACGCTCGAGCACTCGCCCAGCCTTCGACCCACTGAGCGCGAGCTCCATGCCGGCGGCGTCCTCGGCGTTCTCGCCGTCGGCTGCGGCTACCCGCAACGCCTCACGTTCGGGGAGCGCGATCAGGACGAGCTTCGCCTCGACCAACTCTCGCAAGCGGCGCGCGACTAGATTCAGAAGCGGCTCGAGGTCTACTTCGGAGGCGAGCGCGTTCCCGATCTCGTTCAGGGTCTCCAACTGGCGCAGCCACCGGGTCGAGCTCTCGTACAGCCGAGCGTTCTCGATCGAGACAGCCGCCTGCGCAGCGAGCAGCTTGGCCAGCTCCTCGTCCTCGTCGTCGAAGTCCCGTCCGTCCGCCTTCTCCGTCAGGTAGAGGTTGCCGTAGGCGACACCACGCAGCACGATCGGCAGGCCCAGGAAGGATCTCATCGGCGGATGATTGGGCGGGAATCCGACGGAACGCGGATCGTCCGCGATGTCGTGCAGCCGGAGCGCCTGCGCATCCCGGATCAGGACACCGAGGATGCCGCGTCCGTGCGGGAGCTCGCCAATTGCCGCATGCGCGTCGGCGTCGATCCCGGTCGTCAGGAACCGCTCGAGCGCCTGCCCGGTCTTGTCGATCACGCCGAGTGCCGCATAGCGGGCGCCGGTCAGCTCGGCGGCCGTCTCGATGATCCGCTGCAGCAGCGCATCGAGTGAGAGCTCCGAGCTGAGCGCGATCCCTGCGTTCACGAGGACGCGGAGACGGTCGCGCTGGTCTGCTTCGGTGCTCACCGACGCATTGTCGCCGCAACCGGCTAGCCGTTGCGGCCCGCGCGGCGCTCAAGCTCCTGCTCGACGAGCTCAGGGTCGAGCCCGCGGGCGGCCAGCAGCGCGTAGCTGTGGAACCAGAGGTCGGCCAGCTCCTCGACCAGTCGCTGATCCGACTCACCCGCGCCGGCGAGCGCGGCCTCGAGGCCTTCCTCGCCCACCTTTCTCGCTGCGAGGGCAGGGTCGTCGAGCAAGGTCACGACGTAGGAGCCCTCCGGCCGCTGCAGCGCGCGCTCCGCGATCACGCGCCACAGCCAGGGCGCGAAGCAGGACTCCGCTCCGGTGTGGCAGACGGGGCCGGCCGGGCGGACGCGGAGGAGGATGGCGTCCGCGTCGCAGTCGTCACGGAGCTCCTCGACCGCGAGCGTGTTGCCGGACGTCTCGCCTTTGCGCCAGTACGCCTCCCGCGACCGGCTCCAGAACCAGGCTTCACCGCTCTCGCGCGTCCGGCGGAGCGCCTCCTCGTCCATCCAGGCCAGCATCAACACGCGGTTCGTGCCTGCGTCCTGCACGATCGCGGGCATCAGATCCGGATGTTCCATCCTGCCTCCTTGAGCTCGGCCTTCAGCTCGCGAACCCGCTCGGGACGCTCGTGCACGATCGAGGCGACGAGCGCGGCCTCCGCGCCTACCGCGAACGCCTCGGCGAGGTGCCGCATCTCGCCTGCTCCTCCGGAGGCGATCACCGGGACCTCGACCGCGTCCGCCACGGCTCTGGTCAGCTCGAGGTCGTAACCCTCTCTCGTCCCGTCCGCGTCGATCGACGTCAGCAGCAGCTCGCCGGCCCCGCAGGCCACCGCCTCGCGAGCCCAGGCGACCGCGTCCGCGTCGTGCTCGGTCCGGCCGCCGTGCGTCACGACCCGGCCGCCACGCGCGTCGATCGCGCAGACCACGGCCTGCGCGCCGAACTCGGCGGCGAGGCCGGTGAGCAGCGCCGGATCGTCGAACGCGGCACGGTTGACGGCCACCTTGTCCGCACCGGCGCGAAGCAGCGAGCGGGCGTCCTCGAGGCTCGAGATCCCGCCGCCGACCGTGAACGGGATCGTGAGGCGCTCCGCGGCGCGCTCGACGAGCTCGAGCGTGGGGCTGCGGCCGTCCACCGTCGCGGTGATGTCGAGGAAGACGAGCTCGTCCGCTCCGACCTCGGAATAGCGCTGCGCGAGCTCGACCGGATCGCCGACGTCGCGCAGCGACTCGAAGCGCACGCCCTTGACCACGCGGCCGCCCGCCACGTCGAGGCAGGGGATCAGGCGCTTCTTGACCATCTCAGCACGTTCTCGAGCAGGCGTGCGCCGGCAGCGCCGCTCCGCTCGGGGTGGAACTGGACGCCGGCGAGGGCGCCGTCCTCGACGGCGGCGACGACCGGGCCGCCGTGGTCGACGCGAGCGGCCACGAGCCCGTCGTCCTCCGGCTGCACCGCATAGCTGTGGGCGAAGTAGACGTCCGCACTGTCGAGACCGTCGAGGATCTGCGACGGCCGCGTGCAGGCGAGCTCGTTCCAGCCCATGTGCGGCACCGTCGGCGCGTCGAGCCTGCCCACGCTGCCCGCGAGCAGCCCCAGGCCCTCGCCGCCCTCCTCGCTCTGCTCGAAGAGGAGCTGGAGCCCGACGCAGATGCCGAAGACCGGGCGGCCGGCGGCGACGCGCTCCCGTAGCGCCTCCGCAAGCGGCCCCAGCCCGGCGGCAGCTCGACCGGCGTGGCCGACACCCGCGACGACGGCGAGCGGGGCGTCGGCGACTTCGTCGGGATCCGTCGAGACCACCGGCTGCTGGCCGGCCCGCGCGAACGCCGAGCAGACGCTGCGCAGGTTGCCCGCCCCGTAGTCCGCGAGCACGACCTTCACGCGAGCCCCTTCGTCGACTGGACGCCTCCCGGTGCGGGCGCACAGGCTTCCCGGAGTGCCCGCCCGAGCGCCTTGAACGCCGCCTCGGCTACGTGGTGGTCGTCGGAGCCGGCGGCGGTCACGTGGACGGTGCAGCCCGCCTGCATGGCGAAGCGCTCGAGCGCGTGCGGGAGCAGCGAGAGCGCGAGCCCCCCAACGCGCTCGCCGGTGAACGCGAGCGAAATCTCGGCGTGCGGCCTCCGGACGAGGTCGACGGTGGCGGTTGCGCTTGCCTCGTCCATCGGCACCGTCGCGGTCCCGTACCGCGCGATGCCTTGCCGGTCTCCGAGCGCGGCCGCCAGCGTATCCCCGAGCGCGGCGAGGACGTCCTCGACCGTGTGATGCTCGTCGACGTCGAGGTCACCGCCCGCAAGCAGCTCGAGGTCGGCGCCGGCGTGGAACGCCCAGAGGGTGAGCAGGTGGTCGGCGAAGCCGATGCCCGTCTCGCAGCGGGCGCGGCCGGTGCCGTCCAGGTCGAGCGAGACGCGCAGTGCCGTCTCGGTGCTCGTGCGAGTGACGTAGGCGCTGCGGCCAGGGGCGGGCGCGGGTGCGGCTCCGAGCGCCGCGAGCAGGACGTCGTTCTCCCGTGGCCGCCGCAGGGTGATCCGGATGCCGCCGCCGACCTCGCGCACGACGAGCCCCTGCTCTTCCAGTCTCGCGCCGAGCGGCTCGGCCGTGCGGACGAAGACGAAGTTGCCGTGGCTTTCGGGACAGTCGTGCCCGGCGGCGACGAGCGCCGCGCGCACCCGCTCTCGCTCGGCGAGGGTGTCGGAGACGTCGATGCGCGGGTCGCGCAGCGCCGCGGCGCCGATCCGGGCAGCGGGCCCGCTCAGGCTCGCCGGCGGGCGGCGCAGCTCCAGCTCCGCCGCGGCGGCCTTCGAAGCGACGGCCCAGCCGACGCGCAGGGACGCGAAGCCGAAAGCCTTCGAGAGAGTCCGGAGGACGACCAGGTTCGAGTGCTCCGTGAGCAGCGGGACGCACGTCACTCCCGCGAACTCGTAGTACGCCTCGTCTACCACCACCGCAGCCGCCGGGTGCGCGCGGGCGATCGCGGCGATCTCGGCCGGGTCGCGCAGCTCGCCGGTCGGGTTGTTCGGGTTGCAAACCCAGATCACGTCGGCCTCGCCTGCGGAGCCCGTGACCGAGGCTCCCGCCAGCTCGGTCGCGATTCGGTAGAGGCCGTAGGTCGGCTCCTCGATCGCCGCCGAGCTGCCGGGGCCGAGGAACGTGCGCGCGCAGAGCAGGATCAGCTCGTCGGCCCCTGCGCCGACCACCACCTGCTCGGGCGGGACGCCGCAGTACTCCGCGGCGGCGTCGCGCAGCTCGGTGTACGTCCCGTCCGGATACTCCTGCAGCCGCGCGAAGCTTTCGGCCAGCGGTACCTGGGGAACGCCCGGATCGGGCGGCGTGTTCTGGTCGTAGCGCAGGATCTGCTCGGGCCGCAGGCCATGCCGCGAGGCCACCTCCGCCGACGAGGGCGACCAGGCGTAGGCGCGAAAGCCGGCCGGTAGCGGCTGCACCCTCACGCGAGCTCCAGTGCCGCGGCGTGCAGCGGCAGCCCTTCGAGTCGGGCGAGCGGGACTCCGATCGCGCGGGCACGCGAGAGCTCGACGCCGCGGACGACCTGCACGGCCTTGAGGAACGACTCGAGCCCGAGCCCGCCGGCGCCGCGGGCGAGGCCGCCGGTCGGCAGCACATGTGTCGCCCCCGCCGCGTAGTCGCCGACGACGGCCGACGTGCGCACGAAGACCGTGCCGGCGTTCCGGATCCGCTCGACCAGAGGCTCCGGCTCCGCGATCCAGAGCTCCAGGTGCTCCGGCGCATAGGCCTCCGAGATCGCCAGCGCCTCGTCGAGAGAGGGCACGTCGCGGATCGAGATGTTCAGGGCCCCGGAAACCAGGCCTTCCACTGCCAGCGACAGCTCGCGATCGAGGCTGAGCAGGATCGCCTCGCTGTCCGGGCCGTGCTCGGCCTGCGCGAGCAGGTCGGCGGCGCAACGGGCCGGATCGGCGGAGGCGTCGGCGATCACGAGCACCTCGCTCGGACCGGCCGGAAGGTCGATCGCGACGCGGCTCGAGACCAGGAGCTTCGCCGCCGTCACCCAGCGGTTTCCGGGTCCGACGATCTTGTCGACCGGCGCGATCGTCTCCGTGCCGAACGCGAGCGCGGCCACCGCCTGGGCGCCGCCGACTGCGTAGACCTCGTCGATCCCGAGCGCGTGTGCGGCGGCGAGCGTCGCCTCCGAAGCCTTCGGCGTGACCACCGCGATGCGCTCGACGCCCGCGACCCGCGCCGGCACGGCCGCCATCACGAGCGAGGACGGGTAGGCGGCCAGTCCGCCCGGAACGTAGATCCCGACGGCGGAGAGGGGGAGCCAGTGCCGCTCCGCCCGCACTCCCGCGACCGCCTCGAGAGCGACATCCGGCGGCCGCTGGGGCTCGCAGAAGGCGGCGACCGCGTCCGCGAGCGCCCGTACGGAAGCGAGCGCGTCCGGCGGCATGCGGGCGTCGCGGAGGCGGCTCGCGGGCACCCTCAGCTCCGGCCGCTCGCCGTCCAGCCGCTCGGTCCAGTCGAGCAGCGCCGCGTCGCCGCGCTGCCGCACGTCCGCGACGATCTCGGCGACCTGCGGCAGCACCTCCTCGAGGCCCAGGCCTCTCATGCGACGAGCCGCTCGACCGGGAGCACCAGGATCGAGGAGGCGCCTGCAGCCTTGAGGGGGGCGAGGAGGTTCCAGATGTCGTCCGCGTCGACCGCGGCGTGCACTGCAATCTGGCCCGGGTCCGCGAGATCGATCACGGACGGCGCGCCCAGCCCCGGCAGGAGCGCCCGGATCGCCTCGAGGGCGGAGCGCGGCGCGTTCAGCATCAGATACCGCCGGCGCCTCGCCGCGACGACGCCGGAGACCATCAGCACGACCCGCTCCACGAGCTCCTGGCGGGCCTCGAGCGCGGCCTCGTTCGCGATCAGCACCGCCTGGGACTCGAGCAGGCTGCCCAGCAGCCGCAGCCCGTTCGCTCTGGCCGTCGAGCCGGTCGAGACGAGGTCGACGATCGCGTCCGAAAGACCGAGGCGCGGCGCGGCCTCGACCGCGCCGGACACCGTCACGAGCTCGGCCTCCACGCCGAGCTCCGCCAGGCGCGCCTTGGTCGAGGCGGGGTAGACGGTCGCGACGCGGAGGCCGTTGAGATCGGCCAGCGCCGTCTGGGGCGCGTCCTCCGGTACCGCGGCCTGCAGCGTGCAGCGCGCAAAGCCGAGCTCCGCCAGGGTGATCACGTCCACTCCGGCCTCGACGACGAGGTTTGCTCCCGTGATCCCGAGGTCGACCACTCGGTCCCGGACGTATTCCGGGACGTCGTGCGCCCTGACGAGCAGCAGGTCGACAGGTGCGTTCGCGCAGGGGACGAGCAGCGCGCGGTCGGTCGCCTCGAAGTTGAGGCCGGCGTCGGCGCACAGCCGCAGCGCCGGCTCGGCCATCCGGCCCTTCGAGGGGACGGCGATGGTGAGCCGGCCGTTCGCGCCGGCACGGATGAAGTCCTTGGCCATCTACGCGCGCTTTCTCTTCGTCCGGTCGAGCGCGGTCCGGTAGCCGCCGGTTCCGTGCCGCAGCCACTGTGCTACGCGGGTCACCGTGGCGGTGCTCGTCGGGACGCGTTCTGCGATCTCGAGGTACGGCACGTGCTGCTCGAGCAGCTTCACGGTCTGCCAGCGGTGGGTGAGCGCCTCGAGCTCGGGCAGGGTGCAGAGGTCGCGCAGGAAGCGACGGGCCTCGTCGCGGGTGCGCAGGGTCAGCACCGCATCCGCCAGCTCGTCGAGCCCGGGGAGCTCCTCCACGTCACGGTCAGAGTCGACTGTCATATCGACATGCTAGCATGCTAGCGTGTTAGCGCGACAGAACTTCACGATCTACCCTGCGATCGACGTTCTCGAAGGACGCGTCGTTCGGCTTTCGGAGGGCCGCCGCGAAGCCGTCACCGTCGAGGGAGGCGACCCGGTCGCGGCTGCGGAGCGCTTCGTCGCCGAGGGCGCATCGTGGCTCCACCTCGTCGATCTCGACGGCGCCTTCTCGGGCGAGCCGGACCTCGACCTCGTGCGGCGAATCGCGGCGGCCGGGCTGCCGGTGCAGGTCGGCGGTGGCTACCGCGATCTGGACTCGGTCGGCGCCGCGCTGGCGGCCGGGGCAGCACGCGTGCTTGTCGGGACCGCCGCTCTCGACGTCGAGTTCCTGTCCGCCGCCGCGAGTCGGTTCGAGGACCGAGTCGTTGTCGCGATCGACGCCCGCGACGGCGCCGTGACGGTTCAGGGCTGGACGCAGTCCGCCGGGCTGGCGCCCGCAGAGCTCGCACGTCGTTGCGCGGCCGCCGGGATCCGGCGAGTTCTGGTCACGAGCGCGCAGCGGGACGGAACGCTCTCGGGCCCGGATGTGCAGCTCCTGGAGAGCGTCCTCGAGGCGGGGTTGCCGGTGATCGCGGCCGGCGGGATCGCGACGCTCGACGATCTGCGCCTGCTCCGCGGGCTCGGGTGCGAGGGCGCCGTGAGCGGCAGTGCGATCTGGCTCGACCGCTTCTCGCTTGCCGACGCGCTCGCCCTGGAGCTCGAGCGCGCATGAAGAACGGTTGCGGATCCCCCGGCCGCCGACTACCCTCGGGAGATCGTGAGCGCGCGCAACCTCGTAGTGATTTGTGGGGAGCTCCTCATCGTGCGCGCGCGTCCGCGCTAGCCGGCCTTCCGCACCCGCTTCGCCGGCTAGCACGAACCACAGAGGCGGGGATGTGAACAGCGCCATGCTCAGCTGCAGGATCTGCGAGGCGACGCATCCGCTGGCCCCGCTCTCGAGCTGCACCGCCTGCTCCGGCCCACTCGACGTCCGCTACGTCTGGGATGGGAGCCGCGGCGTGCTCGACGACCCTGGCTCCTGGGACTACGCGGCGCTGCTGCCCCACCGCGACACGGCGATGCCGAGCCGGACGCCCCTGGTGCCGGCGCCGAGGATCTCGGCGGCGCTCGACATCGAAGTCCACCTCAAGCTCGAGAGCGCGAATCCCACGCACTCGTTCAAGGACCGGATGGCTGCGAGCGCGATCGCGGCCGCCCAGGCGTTCGGGATCGAGACGCTCCTCTGCGCCTCGACGGGGAACCTGGGAGCGGCCATCGCTGCTCGGTGTGCGGCCGCGGGGCTCGAAGGGGTGATCCTGAGCCCGGTGGACGCCGACGAGCCCGCCCTTCCGTCCGGTACGTACGGCGCGAGCGTCTTCAGCGTCCGGGGGACGTTCGACGACTGCCGGCGCCTCGAGCGGGAGCTCGAGCACCTCTTTCCGTGGGGCTTCCTCGAAGGGAACCTGCACCCGT